>NZ_JBHYRN010000008.1:0-216692 GCF_042749305.1 Nocardia sp. NPDC058705
GCCCTTCTCCCGCCGACGGCCCCGCCGGCCTCTCGCGCCCCCCACCCCCCGCGGCCCCTCGGGGCCGCGACTCGAGCGCGCCAGCGCTCCAACAAACACAGCCCCCAACCACCCGGAACAACCCAAACCCCGAAGCTCTGCCCCACAAACCAGCCCGGAACAACCCAAACCCCGAACGCCCTGCCCAAACATCCTCCCCAGGACAACCCAAACCCCAAACCCTGCCCCACATCCCGCCTGGGACTGCCAACCCCGGACTTGCCCACCACCCCAGCCCTCTACCACCACAGGAGGCACCCGATGACGAGTACCCAGTCCACCGACGGCGCCCGCGCCCACGCACGAGCCCAGGCCGCAGCAGCCACCTCGGCCCGCCCCCAGATCCCGCACGGCGTAACCCCCGTTGTCGCACAACGCATCCCCTCGGGCAGCTACGCGAACATCATGCTCGGCCGCGGCACCCGCGTACGACTGGCCGACCCGTCCGGCACCACCTGCGCCCACCTGTTCCTCCTGCGCGCCGAATCGCCCTGGGAGCGACTGAATGTCGCCGACACCGTGAAGGTCCCCTGGCAGGCGTACCTCAGCGCGGGCCACCCGCTGCTCTCCGACCAGGGCCGCGTCCTCGCCACCGTCCTCGACACCTCAGGCCACCACGACACCCTGTGCGGACCCACCACCGCAGGCCGCCACCAACTCCACCTCGCAGGCGCCAAACAGGGCCTCGAACCCCGCGACATCGGCCCCTCGATCGCCCTGTTCCGCGGCGCGCGGGTCGCGAACAACGGTGCCATCGAGTCGACCGGCAACGCCCCCGCAGGCGCAACCCTCGACCTGATCATCCACCTCCCGGTGACACTGTTGCTCGCCAACGCCCCCCACCCCCTCGACGACCGCCCCACCGGCGACCTCGACATCATCGCCTGGCCCTCCCCCGCAGACCTGATCACCACCAACAGCGACCCCGAATACCAACGCGCAGTGGACAACACCGAAGCCGCCTGGTCGGCCGCACAGAACTCGGAGGTTCCGGCATGACCGCCACCCGCACCGTCGTCCTCGACGAAACCGTTCCCGCTCAGGCGCCATGGTCAGCCATCATCCGAGCGGGCGACCACCTCGACATCATCGACCTGCACGGCAACCAGGCCGTCGACTGCCTGCTCTATTCCGCCGCCGACCACACCGACCGCTACAGCGCCCAGGCCACCGTCGCCGCCCAGCGCAATATCTTCCTCACCACCGGCAGCGTCCTGCTCACCGAGGGCGGCACCCCGTTGATGACGGTCGTCGCCGACGAGGTCGGCAACCACGACACCATCGCCGGCGCCTGCTCCCAGGAATCCAACACCCTGCGCTACGGCCACCACACGCGCCATCAGCACGCCTGCGTGGAGAACTTCCTCACCGCCGCCCTCGAATGGGGTCTCGGCAAACGCGACCTGGTCTCCAACATCAACTGGTTCATGAACGTCCCCGTCGAACCCGACGGCACCCTCGGCATCGTCGACGGACTGTCGGCCCCCGGCAAGAAGCTCACCCTCCGCGCCGAAATCGACACCCTCGTCCTGGTCTCCAACTGCCCCCAGATCAACAACCCCTGCAACGGTTTCGACCCAACGCCGGTCCGCATGGTGGTGACCCGATGAACCTCACCGACACCCAGGTCGACCCCGCTGCCGACCTCGCCCCGCCCCTGGCATCGGGCAAGATCACCGATCCCCCCGCACCGAACTCGGGCGTCGACGCGGCCGAGTTCCCCCCGCCGGGCACCGCAATCGCATCCTCGACCACGACTTCGACTGTCGGCCAGAACAAGTCGCCTGTCGCAGACACCAGCGAGCCCGAGACGACAGGCGCATTCCCGGAAACGATGGCGGACACTCCGTCATTGTCGTTGCCCTCTCAACGGCGCATAGATGTCGTTCGCCCCGGAATGCAGACCACCGTCCAGGACTGGCCGGGTCGAATCGGCTACTGGCACATCGGAGTTCCACCGTCCGGTCCGATGGACGACTTGTCGTTCCGCCTCGGCAATCGAGTGCTCGGAAACCCTGAAGGCGCAGCAGGTCTGGAGTGCACGCTCGGCGGACCCGCGCTGCGGTTCTCGGCGGCGACCTGGGTCTGCGTGACCGGCGCGGTCGCCGATGTCCGCGTGGACGGAATCCCGGTCGAGCAATGGCGGACCGTCGAGGTCCCGGCAGGCGGCGTGCTCGATGTCGGCGCGATCCGCGGCCCCGGCATGCGCACCTACGTCCTGATCTCGGGCGGGATCGATGTAGACGAATTCCTGGGCAGCACTGCCACTTTCACTCTCGGCAAGTTCGGCGGCGGAACCGGTGCAGCTTTGCGAGCCGACGAATCACTCACGCTCGGCGCCCCGTCGACCCGCCTGGCCCCCGCGATCCCGATGGCCGACCAACCCGCCTTCGCCCACCGCTGGGAACTCGCCGTCACCGAAGGCCCCCACGGCGCACCGGAATTCTTCACCCGCAACGACTTCGACACCATCGTCGGCACCGATTACGAAGTCCACTTCAACTCCGACCGCACCGGCGTCCGCCTCATCGGCCCCAAGCCGGAATGGGCCCGCACCGACGGCGGCGAAGCGGGCCTGCACCCATCGAACATTCACGACAACGCCTACACCGTCGGCGCCCTCGACTTCACCGGCGACACCCCGATCCTGCTCGGCCCCGACGGCCCCAGCCTCGGCGGATTCGTCTGCCCGGTCACGGTGGTCGCCGCCGACCGCTGGAAACTCGGCCAGCTCACCCCCGGAGACAAGGTCCGCTTCGTCCCCATCCGCTCCGAACACGCCGCTCCCGCAGCAGAACTCGGTCCGCGCCGCCGCGCCTCCTTCGGCTCCGTTCTCTCGGCAGGCCGTGACGGCGACGACGGCATCCTGCGCCGTACCGAGGTAGACGACGAAACCGGCGTGACCTACCGACGCCAAGGCGACGACGGCGTCCTCGTCGAATATGGCACCCTGACTTTGGATCTCGGCCTGCGCGCCCGCGTCCACGCCCTGCACCAGCACCTCATCGCGATCGGCCTGCGCGGCGTCATCGAGCTCACCCCCGGCATCCGCTCACTCCAGATCAGAGTGGACCCGGCCGTCCTGCCGATTCCCCACCTGCTCGACCTCCTCGCCGAAGCCGAAGCGCAACTGCCGAATTCCGATCAGCTGGTCGTTCCGAGCCGCACTGTCCACCTCCCGCTGTCCTGGGACGACCCCGCCACCCGCGAGGCGATCACCCGCTACATGCACGGCGTCCGCGCCGACGCCCCCTGGTGCCCGTGGAACATCGAATTCATCCGCCGCATGAACGGCCTCGAATCCGTCGACGACGTCTACAACACCGTCTTCGACGCCGAATACCTGGTCCTGGGCCTCGGCGACGTCTACCTGGGCGCCCCCGTAGCCACCCCCACCGACCCCCGCCACCGCCTCGTCACCACCAAGTACAACCCCGCCCGCACCTGGACCCCCGAGAACGCGGTCGGCATCGGCGGCGCCTACCTCTGCATCTACGGCATGGAAGGCCCCGGCGGCTACCAGTTCGTCGGCCGCACCACCCAGGTCTGGAACCACCGAGCCCGCCCCACCGGCACCGCAGGCCCCGGCGTAGACCACTGCCCCACCGAAACCCCCTGGCTACTCCGCTATTTCGACCGCATCCGCTGGCACCCCGTCGAGCCGGAGGAACTCCTCGACCTCCGCGCCGACTTCGCCGCAGGCAAGGTCGACATCCCCACCGAACCAGGCGAATTCCACCTAGCCGACTACCGCAAATTCCTCACCGACAACGCCCCCTCCATCACCACCTTCCGCACCACCCAAGCCAAAGCCTTCGCCGAAGAACGCCACTCCTGGCGCACCACAGGAGAACTCACCGAATGATCAAGATCACCATGCCCTCACGCTGTTCTCTCTCGGGCGATACTCGCACCAGTGCATGGTGATCATTCGTCCAGTGCGACGAGGATGGTTTTGCCGGAGGCGTGGCCTTTGGCGAAGGCGGCGATCGCGGTGCGGGCTTCGGCGAGGGGGTAGCGGCGCTCGATGACGGGGCGGAGTGCGCCTTGGGAGACCAGGGCGGCCAGGTAGTTCAGGTCCGCGGGTGCGGGGCGCATCAGGAGGGGTTTGAGGGTTCGGCGGGTGAAGAGGTTGACGATGACGACCGAGGCGAGCCAGCGGACGGGGCCGAGCCAGTTGTCGCCGGGGGCCGCCGCGGAGGAGATGTAGGCCCCGTCGGGGGTGAGTACGCGGAGGTAGTCGCGCAGCTTGCGGTTGCCTGCGAGGTCGAAGATCGCGTCGTAGGGAGTGTCCGATGAGGTGAAATCATCGACGGTGTAGTCGATCACGACATCCGCGCCGATGCTCCGCACCATCTCGATGTGCCGGGTGCTGCAGACAGCGGTCACGTGCGCGCCGAGCACTTTCGCGATCTGCACCGCGAAACTGCCGACCCCACCCGACGCGCCGTTGATCAGCACCCGCTGCCCTGGGCGAACCTTGCCGATGTCGCGCAGGCCCTGCAGCGCGGTCATGCCCGAATCCGGTACGGCCGCAGCCTCTTCCCAGCCGATCGAGTTGGGAACGGTGGCGAAAGACTTCACATCGGCGCGGACATATTCGGCGAACGCACCGCTAGGCACCTCACCGAAAACCCGGTCACCGACCGCGAATTCGGTGACAAGCGAACCGACGGCGATCACCTCACCCGCCAGATTCTGGCCGATCATCGGATGCTTGGGCCTGCGCAACCCGAACCCGAGCCGCAGCAGGTACGGCGTCCCCTCGAGTAGATGCAGGTCCCCGCTGCACAGCGACGCCGCGCGAACCCGAACCACCACCTCCCGCTCCCCCGGCGTCGGGCGCGGCACGATCTCGCTGCGCAGCACCTCACCCCCGCCGTATCGGGGCGCAACCCAGGCGGTCATCGAAGCCGTATCCACATCGGTCATCAGGGTCCCTCATTTCGCACTTACATCGTAAGTCTCTACCACGAGACGCTACGCTTACGCCGTAAGTACGTCAAGGAAGGAACCGCCATGCCGCGCACGCCCCTCACCAGAGAACGAGTCCTGCGCGCGGCCATCGCCCTCGCCGACCAGGAGGGTCTCGACGCCCTGTCGATGCGCAAGCTGGCCAAGGCGGTCGGCGTGGAGGCGATGTCGCTGTACAACCACGTCGCCAACAAGGACGACCTCTACGACGGCATCATCGACCTGGTGGTCGCGGAGATCTACGTCCCCGCGATCGGCGGCGACTGGCAGGCAGAGCTGCGCCACCGAGCGACCTCGGCCCACGAGGTCCTGCTGAACCACCGCTGGGCGACCGGCCTACTCGGCTCCCGCGTCAACGTCGGCCCCGCCATGCTCCGTTACGTCGACGCCACCCTCGGCTGCCTGATCGCCGCAGGCTTCACCTACGAGCAAGCCGACCGGGCCTGGAACGCCCTCGACAGCCACATCTACGGCTTCACCCTCCAGGCCATCAACTTCCCGCTCGAACCCGGCGAATACGCCTCGGCCGCACAACAATTCCTGCCGATCATTCCCACCGAAACCCATCCCCACATGCACGAATTGGCCTCGCTGGTCATCAACGGAACTCACTCCGGCACAGCCGATTTCACCTTCGGACTCGATCTGCTCCTCGACGGGTTGAGCCGCCTGCTGACAACTCGGCACCGAGAGGCACCGGCAAGCGATCAGCCCGGAACCAGGTCCGCGCTCCGGCGCAGCTCCGCCGACAGCTGACCATCCAGCTGCGGGGTGACCTCCATGACCGCTTCCGCCACAGCCAGACACACACCGAGTCGCGGCGCCAGCCGCAATCCCGAATCACCGTGCAGCAGTAGGCGAACCGCGGCCCACGGCAGGTTCACATCGGCGAATTCCGTGTGGAACAGGCCGGCCGACGGTCGCGGATTGGCCTCGAGTAGTACCGGTTCCCCAGCGCGATAACGCAATTGAACATTGGTGAGATACGCCAGTTCGAAGTGCTGAACGAGCTGACGGGCGATATCGACGGCGGCGGGATCGTCGACCAGCAAGCGAAAGCGACCCTGCTTGGCACGCGGAATGCCTACCAGCAGTTCACCTCCCGGTGCGGAGAGACAGTCGATACTGATCTCCGGGCCTTCCAGGAACGGCATCACCAGCAGCGGGGTGACCGATTCGCCCGCGTCTGCCGCCCTGCTCATCGCACCCGCTACCGCCTCGACCGAGGCCACCGGCCGTGGCGCGACCCGCAGGTCGGCCATGGTCAGCTGGCGGTCATCCAGGATCCGGAACCCGAACGCCGAGTACTCACCACTCGGCTTGATGCACAGCGTTTCCCCGGTGAGCGACAACTCCTCGACCGCTGCGTAGAACTCGTGCGCGGTGGTCACCTCCCGCCACGGGGGCACGGGAATGCCTGCGGCACCGGCTATTTCGTAGGTGCGCACCTTGCTTGTCAATGCCGTCACCGCCGACAACGGCGAGCACATCACCCTGGTGCCGATCGCGGCGAACTCAGCGACCCGACCCGCGAGCGCATCGAGACGACGCGGCGGAACGATCACATCGATGCGGTGCATCCGGCAGAAATCGAGCGCGAACCGCGCATACTCCTCGTTACTCACATACCGAGGCTCGATCGCCGACACATCGCAGGCCGAGAGGGAAACCGCACTCGGATCCACATTGCTGGCATAAATAGTGACATCGACGCCGTCGGGATTCTCCCGTAGCAACCGCATAATCTGAACCGTTGCCGCACCAGCACTGCTCAGCCAAACCCGAAGCGTAATACCGACCGCTCCCTTCCTGTTCTCGAAGAGAACAGGACCCTATCCCGGTTCTGCTTCCAGCACATTGCGAGCAGAATGACCCCACATCACATCTACGCACCGCGAGCAGACGGTCACCATCGCGTCAGAGCCCGTACTTGCGTACGAACTCCTCGGTGAGATCGACCGCAGGCACACCGTGCTCCGTCGCCTTGGTGTCGGCCGCGGTTTCCTCGATCAGTTCCGTCGGCTCCGAGGGCAAGTGCCGCCACTGCGCCCGCGGATCGGATTCCGCACCGTGCTGACCGCTCATGATTTCCTCCCGGTTCCACGGTCCAGAATAGTCCGCCTGAAGACGGACGTCACTGAACAGCAGTTGTCGGTCACTCCGCGATGATCACCGTCACCTCGCTGTCGGCCGCCTCGGTCTGATCACCCGCGACCACGAACCAGTGGGTGACCTCACCGTCGGCCAGGTCGTCTTCGACCGAACCGTCGGGCAGTACCGACAGCGCGCCTGCGGTGGACGAGACCAGGAATTCCCCGATGGCGGCCGGGCCGGAGGCGTGGGTGGTGTAGGTGGTGCATTCGTAGTCGATGCCGTGTTCGTCGCGGAGGGTTTCGGCGAGGGTGATCGCGGCGCTCTGGGTGAGCGTCGAGATGGTTTCGCCTGCGATCTGGACGAAGGCGGGGTGGTCTTCGGACAGGGGGCGGACTCGGTCGGCGTAGGAGACGGGGTGGGCCGCCGCGGCGGCGATCTCGTCTTCGACGTCGGCCAGGACCAGCCAGTGGCCTGCCACGCCTGCGGTCGGCGTGGCACTGATGCCGAAAGCGGCTCCGGCGGCGGCGATTTCGACGCCGGAGAGTTCGCCGGCGAACAGCACCGCGGCGCCTGCCTTGTGCACAGCCCAGGCGGCTAGAACCGAATCCACGCCGCGGGGCAGCGCGATCGCGACCACGTCGCCGGGGCCCGCACCGCGCGCGATGAGCACTCGGGCGAGCTGCGAGGACTTGCGATCCAGTGCGCTGTAGGCGATTTCGCTGTCACCACGCAGCAGCGCGGGTGCCTGCGGATCGGCTTCGACGACCTCGGCGAGCACCTTGGCCACCGTCTGCGTGCCGACACCCGATGTCACGGGGGCCGAAACAGCGGCTGTCACACCGGAATCGGCGAGCAGCTTGGCTCGTTCGCTCGCGTCGAGGATGTCGATGTCGCCGACCAGGCCGGTCGGGTTGTCGAGCAGCTCGTCGAGCACACGCAGCAGACGCTGCGACAGCGTGCGAACCTCGTCGGCGGTGAAGGTGCTGGTCAGGTACTTCATCGTGATCTCGATGGTCGACTCGGCCATCACCACCAGCGTGAGCGGGTAGTGGGTGGCGTCGTCGAGGCCCACACCGGTGACCTGCATGCCGTCGATCGAGCTCGCCGCGGTGACGGCGTCCTTGTCCATCGGATAGGACTCGAACACCACCAGCGTGTCGAACTGCGCGCCCGTGCCCGCCACCCGCTGAATGTCGGACAGCCCGACGAAGTGGTGGCTGAGCAGTTCGGCCTGCTCGGACTGCACCCGTTGGGTCAGCTTCTCCGCGGTCATCCGGTCGTCGATCTTGATGCGCACGGGCAGGGTGTTGATGAACAGGCCGACCATGGACTCGACGCCGGGCAGTTCCGCCGGGCGACCGGAGACGGTCGCGCCGAACACCACGTCGTCACGCCCGGTGAGGCGGCCGACAACGATGCCCCACGCGGTCTGCAGCAGCGTGTTCACGGTGACCCCGAGCTCACCGGCGAACTTGCCGAGCGCCCTGGTGCGGTCGCTGTCGATCTCGACGATGATCTTGTCGAGTTCGTAGCGCTCTTCCGTGCGCGGCGCGGGCGAGAGCTGGGTCGCGCCCTCGACCCCGGCGAGCGCGTCGGCCCAAACCTGCAGTGACACTTCGCGATCCCACCCGGACAGGAAGGAAAGGAAGTTGCGGTAGGAGGCAACGCGCGGCAGCGCCGTGAGGTCACCGTGCACCGCGTAGAGAACCAGCAGGTCGCGCATGAGCAGCGGCATCGACCAGCCGTCGACCAGGATGTGGTGGACGGTGATCGCCAGGTGCGCCTTACCCTCACCGGTCGTGTAGAGACCGAAGCGGATCAGCGGCGCGGTGGCCATGTCGAACTGGTCGGCGCGGTCGGCGAGCAGCAATTGCTGCATGCGCGGTATCCGCTCGCCTTCGGGCAGGTCGGTGAGGTCGACCTCGCGCCACGGCACCTCGAGTTCGGACAGCACCACCTGCACCGGCTGGCCGGCGGAATCGGTGACGAACGCGGTCCGCAGGTTCGGGTACCGGTCGAGCACGGCCTGGGCCGCGCCGCGCAAGCGTTCGGTGTCGAGGGTGCCGGTCAGGTCGAGCACGGCCTGCACGGTGTAGACGTCGACGGTCGCCGAGCTGATCATGGCGTGGAACATCAGGCCCGCCTGCAGCGGCGAGAGCGGCCACAGCTCCGACAGCGCGGGGTATTCGCGCTCCCACAGCTCGATATCGGACTGGCCGACGCGCACGAGCGGCATGTCGGACGGGGTGAAACCACCCGCGTCGGCCCGTTGCGCGTGCGTGGCCAGCGCGGTGAGCGCGGCTACGAACAGGTCGGCGAACTCCTGCGCCTGGTCGGCGCTGAGCAGGCCCTTCGGGAAGGCGATGTTCGCGCCGAGCTGCGGGCCCTCGTCGCCGTCATTGACGATGGCGTTGATGTCGAGGGTCGCGTTGGCGGGCATGTCGAGGTCCATCTCGGCGTCGAGCTGACCGAGATCGGCCACCGGCACCCAACCGAGTTCGGCGAGTTCGGCCGGAATCTCACCGGCGGTGGCGCGGCCGAGGTAGTTGAAGCTGATCTGGCCCACACTCGGCAGGTCGGCACCGTCGAGGTACTTCAGCATGCCGTAGCCGATGCCCTTGTCGGGCACCGCGAGCATCTGTTCCTTGACCGACTTGATGACATCGGCGAGCACGGCGCCACCGGCGAACGCGTCGCCGAGATCGGCGCCCGCCAGATCGAGACGGACAGGGAAGGCGGTGGTGAACCAGCCGACGGTGCGCGACAGATCCGCACCGGCGACGATCTCTTCCTGGCGCCCGTGACCTTCCAGCTTGATCAGCGCGGCAGTCCCGGATTCGTCACCGCGCCAACGGGATACGGCCAGCGCGAGTGCGGTGAGCAGGCCGTCGTTGACGCCGCCGTGGTAGAGGCCGGGGATCGCGGTGAGGACCGCGTCGGTGACCTCGGGCGACAGCGTGACCTGCACGCGGTCGACGGTGGCGAAGGTGTCGATCAACGGGTCGAACGCGCGCTTGCCCAGCTGCGGATCGGCAGTGGTCGCGACCTCGCGCCAGAACGGCAGTTCCGCGCGGCGCTCGGCCGACTGCTCGACCAGGCTGTGCGCCCAGCGACGCATCGACGTGCCGTTGACCGGCAGCGCGACCTTCTGACCTGCGAGGATCTGCCCCCAAGCCATGCCGAGGTCCGGGATCAGGATGCGCCAGGAGACACCGTCGATCACGAAGTGGTGGCCGACGATGAGCAGGGCATCACGGCGGCGCGGCCCGTCAGCGTTGTTACCGAAGGCGAACCAGACGAACTGCACCATGGCGGCGTTCGCGGGATCGAGACGGCCCATGGCCTCGTCGTATTCGACGCTGGCGAGCTTGGACAGCTGGTCGTCGGCGATGTCACCGGCGACCTCGACTCGGCGTACGAGCGTGGTCACGTCGACCTCACCCGGCGCCAGAGCCTCGAAGACCCAACCGTTCTCGGCATCCTTCGCGACCCGTGAACGCAGCACGTCGTGGTGGTCGAAGACGGCGCCGATGGTGGCGTGCAGGACCTCGGCGGTGATGTTCTCGGGCAGGCGGAGCACCATCGACTGGGAGAACCGGTCGTAGGTGGAACCGCTCGCCAGGATCTGGCGCATGATCGGCAGCATCGGGATATCGCCGACACCGCCGCCCGGCAGTTCCTCCAGCACGATCTGTTCGGCCTCGCCCGCGAGGACGGCGATCTCGGCAAGCCCTGCCACGCTGCGCTTTTCGAACACATCGCGCGGCTTGAAGAGCACGCCGCGATCCTTGGCCCGAGAGACCAGCTGGATGGACAGGATCGAGTCGCCACCGAGGGCGAAGAACGAATCGTCGAGGCCGACGGCGTCGACACCGAGTACCTCGGCGAAGACGGCGGCGATGATCGCCTCGACTTCGCTTGTCGGCGTACGGAACTCGCGCGGGGCGAGCACCGGCTCGGGCAGTGCGCGGCGGTCCAGCTTGCCCGCGGGGGTCAGCGGGATCTCATCGAGGACCATCACCGCGGCCGGGACCATGTGCGCGGGCAGATGTTGCGCCGCGTACTCGACCAGGGCAGCCGGGTCGACATCGCCGCGCACGTAGGACACCAGGATGGTGGCGCCCGCGTCGGTCTTGCGGCCGATGGTGGCGGCGAACTCGACGTTGTCGTGCGCGGTGAGGACCGCGTCGATCTCGCCGAGTTCGATGCGGAAACCGCGGATCTTCACCTGGAAGTCGTTGCGGCCCACGTATTCCACGACAGGCTTGCCGTTCACCGTGCGCCAGGCGACGACGTCACCGGTGCGGTACAGCCGCTCGCCCGCGACGTACGGGCTGGCCACGAAACGCTCGGCGGTGAGGCCGTGGCGCGCGTGGTAGCCGCGGGCCAGCGGGACGCCGCCCAGGTACAGCTCACCGGCCACACCCTCGGGGACCGGCCGCAGACGGTTGTCGAGCACGTACACGGTCGCGCCCGCGATCGGGCCACCGATGTTCATGGTGTCGCCCGGCAGCAGTGGATCGGACAGGTTCGTCGCGATGGTCGCCTCGGTCGGACCGTAGGCGTTGTAGAACCGGTGGTGCGCCGGGTGGGTGCCCGCGCTGTGCCAGTTCGCGACCAGGTCGACGGGGGCCTTGTCGCCACCGACGATCAGCGCTTCGAGTCCGGCCAGCGCCGCGGGTTCCATCGACGCCGCGACCAGCGGGGTGAGGAACACGTGGGTGAGCTGCTGGCTCTGAATGATGTCGGCCAGTTCCTCGCCGCCGACCACGCCGACCGGCGTGATGACGAGGGTGCCCGCCGAGCCGACGGCCAGCAGGAACTCGAGGATCGAGGCGTCGAACGATGGGGAGGCGAAGGCCAGGGTGCGGGTGCTGGAGTCGAGTTCGAACTGCGCGACCTGGGCGGCGGCGAAGTTGGGCACACCGGCGTGCGTGACGACGACGCCCTTGGGCAGGCCCGTCGAACCCGAGGTGTAGATCATGTAGGCCGTGTTCCCGGGCAGGATCTCGCCACGGCGGTCGAACTCGGTCATCGGGACATCGGGCCGCGCGGCGATCTCGGCCTGGGTGGCCGCGTCGTCGAGGACCAGCCAGTCACCCAGTGCGGGAGTAGGCAGGTGATCGACCTCGGCCGACACCGTAATGCCCAGTGCCGCACCGGAGTCCGACATCATGTGCGCGATGCGCTCGGCCGGGTACTTCGGGTCCACCGGCAGGAAGGCCGCGCCGGTCTTGATCACAGCCCAGATGGCGAGGGTGGTCTCCAGCGAGCGCTGCATGGCGATGGCGACAACCGTCTCCGGCGCCGCGCCGCGCGCGACGAGCACCCGCGCCAAGCGCGAGGATGCGGCGTCGAGTTCGGCATAGGTCAGCGACCGGCCGGCTCCCGACTCGGCGCCGGGCGCGATGATTGCCGCACCGGTCGGGTTGGTCGCCACGGCCTGTGCGAGCAGCTCGGGTAGGGTACTCACCGAAGCGGCGGGACCGCCTGTGCGAGTGAGCAGTTCGTCGCGTTCGGTGCTGTCGAGCAGTTCGAGGTCGCCGACCGGGGTGGTGGTGTCGGCGACGACCTCGGCGAGCAGACGCTGGAAGCGCTGCGCGAACTTCTCCACCGTCGACTGATCGAACAGCGCACTGGCGTAGGAGAACTCGGCGTAGGCGCCTGCTTCCTCGCCCGCTGCCGCTTCACGCACGGTGAGCAGCAGGTCGAACTTGGCGGTGTCGACGTCGAAGTCGACGGCCGAAACCGACAGACCCGGCAGTTCGAAGCTGGCGTCGGGCAGGTTCTCGAACGACAGCGCCACCTGGAACAGCGGGTGCCGTGCGGTCGAGCGCTCGGGGTTGAGCAGTTCCACCAGGCGCTCGAACGGGATGTCGGCGTGGGCGAAGGCGGCCAGGTCGGCTTCCTTGGCCTGGGTCAGCAGCTCCGCGAAGCTCAGCTGCCCACCCACCTGTGTGCGCAGGGCGAGGGTGTTGACGAACATGCCGATCACGTCGTCGAGTTCGGCCTCGCCACGACCCGCGATCGGGGTGCCGATGACGATGTCGGAAGTGCCCGACATGCGCGCCAGGAATACCGCCAGCGCGGTGTGCACGACCATGAACAGCGTCGCGTTCTGCTCGCGAGCGATGGCGGACAGTCCGGCGTGGATGTCGCCGCCGATCGGGAACAGCACCCGGCCACCGGCGAAGGACTGTGTGCTCGGACGCGGCCGGTCGAGGGGCAGGTTCAGCTCGTCGGGGACACCGGCCAGTGCGCGCTTCCAGTAGTCGGCCTGCTGGGCGACGAGGCTGGTCTCGTCGGTTTCGGAGCCGAGCACCTCGCGCTGCCAGACGCTGAAGTCGGCGTACTGCACCGGCATCGGCGCCCAGCCCGGGGCAACGCCAGCCGCACGGGCGGCGTAGGCGATGATCACGTCGCGGGTCAGCGGGCCCATGGACCAGCCGTCGGCGCTGATGTGGTGGGCGACGAACACGAGGATGAATTCCTCGTCGGCTACCTGAAGCAGCTTGGCGCGCAAGGGAACTTCGCTGAGCACGTCGAAGCCGGTGGAGATGACTTCGGCGATCTTGTCGCGAACCTGTTCGGCCGTAACGGTTTCCGGCGTCAGGTCGGGGACATTGCCCTCGACCGGCAGGATCACCTGGTGCGGTGTGCCATTGGCCGACGGGTACACCGTGCGCAGGGTTTCGTGGCGTGCGAGCACGTCGGCGACGGCCAGTTGCAGCGCCTCGACATCCAGCGCGCCCGACAGGCGGACGGCAACGGGGATGTTGTTCACCGAGGATTCGGTGTCGAACTGGTTCAGGAACCACATGCGCTGCTGCGCGAGCGAGAGCGGCACCTGCTCCGGGCGCGGTCCGGCGACCAGCGCGCGGCGCCCACCGGCACCCGCACCCTGCTCGACCTTCACCGCGAGTCCGGCCACCGTCGACGCCTCGAACAGCAGGCGCACGGGCACCCTGCTGTCGAGGGCGGCGCCGAGGCGGGCCGCGACCTGGGTGGCCAGCAGCGAGTTACCGCCGAGGGCGAAGAAGTCGTCGTCGGCACCGACACGTTCGGCACCGAGGACGTCGGCGAACACGCCTGCCACGATCTCCTCGATCGGGGTCGACGGTGCACGGAACGTCTGTGCCTCGAACTCCGGCTCCGGCAACGCCTTGCGGTCGAGCTTGCCGTTGACGTTCAGCGGCAGCGCGTCCATGACGACGAACGCGGCGGGCACCATGTAGGACGGCAGTCCGGCCGAGAGTGTCGACTTCACGTGTGCCACATCGACATCCGTGCCGACGAGATAGGCCACCAGACGGTCACCGGTGCGCGGGTCGGACTTGGCGATGACCGCGGCCTGGGCGATCTCGGGCAGCGCGAGCAGCGCGGCTTCGATCTCGCCGAGCTCGATGCGGAAGCCGCGGATCTTCACCTGGAAGTCGGTGCGGCCCCGGTAGTCGAGTTCACCGTTATGCCAGGCCACCAGGTCACCGGTGCGGTACATGCGAGCACCGTCAGCGAAGGGGTTGGCGACGAAACGGTCGGCGGTGAGGTCGGCACGACCGAAATAGCCGCGGGCCAGCTGGGCGCCGGCCAGGTACAGCTCACCGGCGACACCGTCGGGCACCGGGCGCAGGCGCTCGTCGAGCACGTAGACCTGGCTGTTCCACTCGGGCGAACCGATGGAAACCGAGCCCTGATCGGCGGCGTTGACGCGGTGCGAGGTGATCGAGACCGCGGCCTCGGTCGGTCCGTACAGGTTGAACAGCTCGGTGCGACTGAACTCGGCGCGGAAGCGCTGGGCCAGCGAGCCCGGCAGCGCCTCACCGATAGCCAGGACCCGCCACAGCGAATCCGGCATCCCGGAAGCCAGCAGTGCGTCGAGCATCGACGGCACCACATGCAGCGTGGTGACCCATTCGCGAGCCATCAGCTCGTTGAGGTAGGCCGGGTCGCGATGGCCGTCGGGCGAGGCGATCACCAGGCGACCACCTGCGACCGCGGCCGACCAGAATTCCCAGACCGAGAGGTCGAAGGTCGCGGCGGTCTTGAGCAATACCGCGTCGGCGGCGTCCATACCGAACTCGATCAGCTTCCACTGCAGCTGATTGGCGATCGCGCCGTGCGGGACGGCGACACCCTTCGGGCGGCCGGTGGAGCCGGACGTGAAGATCACATACGCGGTGTTCTCCGGACGCAACGATTCGGTGCGCTCGATGTCGTAAACCGGTGCGGCACTGAATGATTCCAAGTCCAGCTCGTCGATACGCACCACAGGGGCTGCATCAGTGGTGAACTCGGCATCGGTCAGCACGCAGACCGGTGCTGCTGTCTCGAGGATGTAGTCGGTGCGCTCGGCCGCTTGATCGGGATCGACCGGCACATACGCGCCACCGGACTTGGCGACCGCGTACATCGCGACGACCAGGTCCACCGAGCGGCGCATCGCCAGCGCGACCCGCGACTCCGGACCCACACCCAACGAGATCAGGTGCCGCGCAAGACGGTTCACCCTCGCATCGAGTTCGGCGTAGGTCAGCTGGGCACCGTCGTCGGTGACCAGCGCGGTCGCTTTCGGATCGGCGGCAACGGTCGCGTCGAGCAGCGAGACCAGGGTGGCCTCGGTATCGACCGGGTAGGTGGTGGCGTTGCGGGCGTCGAGGATCTGGGTGCGTTCGACCGGTGCCAGCAGCTCGATGTCGCCGACCGCGGTGCGCGGGGTGGCGACGATCGCGCCGAGCAGGCGGACGAACCGCTCCACGAAACCTTCGACCGTGGCGTGGTCGAACAGGTCGGTGGCGTAGGTGAACAGACCCGAAATGCCTTCGGGCTCACCGGCATCGCTGTAGCGGTCGGTGGCGATCAGGTGCAGGTCGAACTGCGACAGCTTGGAGTCGATGTCGAGTCCTGACACCGTCAGACCGGGCAGTTCCAGGGTGGCGCGGCTGAGGTTCTGGAACGACAGACCGACCTGGAACAGCGGGTGGCGCGCGGTGGAGCGGACCGGGTTGAGCACCTCGACCAGGCGCTCGAACGGCACGTCGGCGTTGGCGAACGCCGCGATGTCGTCTTCGCGCTGGCGGGCCAGCAGCTCGGTGAACGCTTCGCCGCCGTCGACCTTGGTCCGGAAGACCAGGGTGTTGACGAACATGCCGATCATGTCGTCGAGGGCCGCTTCGCCACGACCGGCCATCGGGGTGCCGATGGCGATGTCGTCGGTGCCCGACAGGCGGGCCAGCAGCACCGCGAGGGCGGTGTGCACGACCATGAACAGCGTCGCACCCTCGGAACGGGCCAGTTCGACCAGCGCGCGGTGGGTGTCGGCGTCGATCTGCAGGTCGACCTTGCTACCCGCGAAGGTCTGCACCGCGGGGCGCGGACGGTCGGCGGGCAGGTCGAGCTGATCGGGCAGGTCGGCGAGGGCCTGCTTCCAGTGCGCGACCTGCTTGGCCGCCATGGAGTCGGCGTCGTCCTCGCTGCCGAGGAGGTCGCGCTGCCAGATGCTGTAGTCGGCGTACTGGACTGCCAGCGGCGCCCAACCGGGCTCGGAGCCCATCGAGCGGGCGGCGTAGGCGGTCATCAGGTCGCGGGTCAGCGGGGCGACCGAGGAACCGTCACCGGAGATGTGGTGGATGACCAGGGCAAGGACGAACTCGTCGGTGTTCTCGACACGGAAGAGGGCAACCTTCAGTGGCACCTCGGTGGTGACGTCGAACATCGTCGACATCAGTTCCGCGACAGCCGATTCCATCTCGTCGGCGGCGACCGTGCGCTCGAGCAGTTCCGGCGCGGCCTGCGCGGGCGACAGGATCACCTGTGCCGCACCGACAGTGCCTTCTGCCCCCTGACCCACCCCGAGCTGCGGGTAGATGGTGCGCAGGATCTCGTGGCGGGCCACCAGGTCGGTGACCGCCGCACGCAACGCGTTCACGTCGAGCTCGCCGGTGAGACGCACCGCGACCGGCACGTTGTAGGCGGCGGACTGGGTGTCGAAGCGGTTGAGGAACCACATCCGCTGCTGCGCGAGCGACAGCGGGATGAACTCGGGACGCGGGCCCGCCTTCAGTGCCTTGCGGTCACCGGTTTCGGCATGCTGCTCGACCCGATGGGCCAGGGCAGCGACCGTGGACGCCTCGAACAGCAAGCGCACGGGGATGCGCGTGTCCAGGGCCTCGCCGAGACGCGCCGCGACCTGCGTGGCCAGCAGCGAGTTACCGCCCCACGCGAAGAAGTCGTCGTCGAGGCCGAACTGCTTGTCGGCGTCGAGGCGGAGGACCTCGGCGAAGGTGGCGGCGACGAGCTGTTCGCTCGGGCTCACCGGCGCGCGGAACACGGCCTTCTCGACCTCGGGCTCCGGGAGCGCCTTGCGGTCGAGCTTGCCGTTGGCGTTGAGCGGCAGGGCGTCGAGCTGCAGGAACACGGTGGGGACCATGTAGGAGGGCAGTTCGGCGGCGAGCGCTGTGCGCAGGGCGAGCTTGTCGAGCTCGGCGGTGGCGCGAGTCTGCGCGGCAACGGCGGCATCCGCAGATGCGGCGTCCACGGCAGCGTCGTCGGCTGCAACGTCATCGGCGGCGACAGCGGCATCGGCCGAGTTGGCAGCAGCAGTGCCGTCAGCGACAGCAGCGGCATCCGCAACGACGTAGGCGACGAGGCGATCGCCGACGACGGGGTCGGTGTGGGCAAGCACGGCAGCCGACGTGATGCCCGGCTGACGCAGCAGCGCGGCTTCGATCTCGCCGAGTTCGATGCGGAAGCCACGGATCTTCACCTGGAAGTCGGTGCGGCCCCGGTAGTCGAGTTCGCCGTCGGCGTTCCAGGCGACGAGGTCACCGGTGCGGTACATGCGTTCGCCGGTCACCGAGAACGGGTCGGCGACGAAGCGGTCGGCGGTGAGATCGGCGCGACCGTAGTAGCCGCGGGCCAGCTGGGCGCCGGCCAGGTACAGCTCGCCGGAGACGCCGACCGGGACCGGGCGCAGGCGCGAATCCAGCACGTACACACGGCTGTTCCACTCCGGCGCACCGATCGAGACCGACACCGTGTCCGCGTCGGTGACCGCGTGGCTGGTGATCGAGACCGCGGCCTCGGTCGGGCCGTACAGGTTGAACAGTGCGGCAGTGTTGGCCGTGCGGAAACGCTGCGCGGTCGCGGCGGGCAATGCCTCACCGATGGCGAGGACGCGGCGCAGCGTGCGCGGCAGTGCGGCACCGGCTTCGGTGAGCAACGCGTCGAGCATCGACGGCACCACGTGCAGCGTGGTGACGGCGGTGGCCCGCATCAGGTCGTTGAGGTAGGCCGGGTCGCGGTGGCCGTCGGCGGTGGCGACCACCAGGCGGGCGCCCGCGACGGCGGCGGTCCAGAACTCCCAGACCGAGAGGTCGAAGGTGGCGGCGGTCTTCAGCAGCACCGCATCGTCGGCACCGATGCCGAATTCGGCCGTCTCCCACAGCAACTGGTTGACGATCGCGCCGTGCGAGACCGCGACCCCCTTGGGCTTGCCGGTCGAGCCGGACGTGAAGATCACGTACGCGGTGTTCGCCGGGACCAGCGCCACACCGGTGATCGCGGCATCGCTGACATCGCTCAGATCGAGCTCGTCGAGCACGACCACTTCGGCTGCCGCCGTGCTGAATTCGGCGTTCGCCGTCGTCAGTACAACAGCCGGGGCGGCGGTTTCCAGGATGTAATCGGTGCGCTCGGCGGGCTGATCCGGGTCGATCGGCACATACGCCGCACCCGTGCGGGCCACCGCGTACATCGCGATGATCAGTTCGGCCGAGCGGCGCATCGCCAGCGCCACCCGATCCTCGGAGCTGACACCGAGCGAGATCAGGTGCCTGGCGAGGCGGTTCACTTCCGCGTCCAACTCGGCATAGGTCAGCTCGATACGACCGGCAGTTTCGACAGCTGTCGCGCTGCCACCGTCGTCTGCGACCGCAACGCCCGCGGCGAAGGTATCGCCCGCAGCGTCCGAGTTGTCGATGGCCGAGGCGACCGTCTCCGTTGCGAGGCCCACTGGGGTGCGGCCCTGCGCATCGTCCACGACCAGCGCTATGGCGTCGGGGGTGGCCGCCACGGTGGCATCCAGCAGCGAGACCAGGGTGGCGTCGGCGGCGACCGCGTGCGCGGTGTCGTTCCACGCCGTGACGATCTGCGCGGATTCCGGCGTGGTGAGCAGGTCGATGTCGCCGACCGGGATGGTGGCGTCGGCGGCGACCGCGTCGAGCAGCAGCACGAAGCGGTCGGCGAAGCTCTGGACCGTCGACTCGTCGAAAAGATCGATGGCGTAACCGAATTCGGTGACCAGCTGGGCGGGTGCGCCGTCGTCGGTGTAGCGGTCGTAGAGGGTGACGTGCAGGTCGGTCTTGGCCAGCTGGGAGTCGTAGTCGACGGCGCTGACGGTCAGGCCGGGCAGTTCGAAGGTGGTGTCGGCCAGGTTCTGGAACGACAGGCCCACCTGGAACAGCGGATTGCGCGCGGTGGAGCGGACCGGGTTGAGTACCTCGACGAGGCGCTCGAACGGCACGTCGGCGTTGGCGAAGGCTTCCAGGTCGCGGTTGCGCACGTCGGCGAGCAGTTCGGCGAAGGAGGCGCCGGGGTCGACGGCGGTGCGGAACACCAGGGTGTTGACGAACATGCCGATCAGGTCGTCGAGTTCGCGCTCACCACGGCCCGCGATCGGGGTGCCGACCGCGATGTCGTCGGTGCCGGACAGGCGTGCGAGCAGCACGGCCAGCGCGGCGTGCACGACCATGAACAGCGAGGCGTTGTTCGCCCTGGCCAGTTCGTGCAGGGCCGCGTGGCGGACCGGGTCGATCTCGAAGCGGATGGCCTGACCCTGGAACGACTGCGCGGGCGGGCGCGGCCGGTCGGTGGGCAGTTCGAGCTGGTCGGGCAGACCCGCGAGAGCTTCGGTCCAGTAGGCGACCTGCTTGGCGGCGAGGGATTCGGTATCGATCTCGTCGCCGAGGACCTCGCGCTGCCACAGCGCATAGTCGGCGTACTGCACGGGCAGCGGCGCCCACTGCGGCGCCTCGCCCTGCACGCGGGCCACGTAGGCGGCCATGATGTCGCGGGCGAGGGGGCCCATCGACGATCCGTCGGCCGAGACGTGGTGCACGGTGAACGCGAGCACGTGGTCGGTCTCGGACAGTTCGAACAGCGCGACCTTGAGCGGCACTTCCTGGGTGACGTCGAAGGTTGTCATCGCGAATTCGATGACAGTGCTGAGCAATTCGGCCTCGGTGACCGCGATGTGGTGCACCTGCGCGCGGCTCTGCGAGACGGGCAGGATCACCTGGTGCGGGCCGTCGGGCGAACCCGGGTAGGTGGTGCGCAGCATCTCGTGGCGGGTGAACACATCGCCGATCGCCTGTTCGAGCGCGGGCACGTCGAGATCGCCGGTGAGCCGGACCGCGAGGGGGATGTTGTCCACCGCGGAGGTGGAGGTGTCGAACTGGTTGAGGAACCAGTAGCGCTGCTGGGCCGGCGAGAGCGGGATGACGGCGGGCCGCTCCCCCGCGGTCAGGCGCGGACGGGCCCGGCCGGAGCCCGCGTTGCGCTCGGCGCGGGCGGCCAGTGCCGAGACCGTCGAGGCCTCGAACAGGTCGCGGACCGAGAGCTGGGTGTCCAGGGCAGCGCCGATACGGGCGGTGACCTGGGTGGCCAGCAGCGAGTTGCCGCCGAGTTCGAAGAAGTCGTCGTCGGCGCCGACGCGGGTCACGCCGAGCACGTCGCCGAAGGTGCCCGCCACGATCTCTTCGATCGGGGTGGACGCCGCGCGGAAGACCTTGGCTTCGAACACCGGCGCGGGCAGCGCCTTGCGGTCGAGCTTGCCGGAAGCGTTGAGCGGGAAGGCCTCCAGGATCACGAAGGCGGCGGGGACCATGTAGGTCGGCAGCGCGCCACCGAGCTCGGTGCGCACGGCGTCGAGGTCGATGCTGGTACCGGCGGCCGGGATCAGGTAGCCGACCAGCTGGTCGCCGAGGCGCTCGTCGGAGCGGACGACCACGACCGACTGAGCGATCGACGGCAGCGCGGTGAGCGCGGACTCGATCTCGCCGAGTTCGATGCGCAGACCGCGCAGCTTCACCTGGAAGTCGGTGCGGCCCAAGTACTCCAGTTCGCCGTACGCGTGCTCGGAGGTCTCGCCGACCGCCTTCCATGCGACGAGGTCGCCGGTGCGGTACATGCGGGCGCCGTCGGTGCCGAACGGGTCGGCGACGAAACGGTCGGCGGTGAGGTCGGGGCGGTTGACGTAGCCGCGCGCCAGCTGGACACCTGCCAGGTACAGCTCGCCGGGGACACCGACGGGCACGGGGTGCAGGCGCGAATCCAGCACGTACACCTGGGTATTGAAGACCGGCGCACCGATCGGCACCGAGGTGATGTCGGCGTCGACGACCTCGTGGAAGGTGACGTCGACGGCGGCTTCGGTCGGGCCGTAGAGGTTGTGCAGCGATGCGCCGGTCAGTGCGCGCATCCGCTGTGCGGTCGGCGCGGGCAGCGCCTCACCGGAAGCGAACACCAACCGCAAGGTCGACGCCTTCGCGGCGTTCGACGCGCCTGCGGTCTTCGCTCCCGCGACCACGAAATCGGCATCCGTGCCGTCGGCGGGTGCGGTCGCGGTGTCGGCCGAAGCGACCGCTGCCCGGTCGGCGAGTTCGGCGACGAACACCGACATCATCGACGGCACGAAGTGCGCGGTGGTGACACCCTCGGTGGCGATGATCTCGGCGAGGTAGGCCGGATCGCGATGGCCGTCGGGTTTGGCGACGACGAGGCGAGCGCCGATCTGCAAGGGCCAGAAGAACTCCCACACCGACACGTCGAACGTGGCGGGTGTCTTCTGCAGAACCACGTCGGCCTCGGTCAGACCGTAAGCCTCCTGCATCCACACCAGACGGTTGACGATCGCACCGTGGCTGACCGCCACACCCTTCGGACGACCCGTCGAACCCGACGTGAAGATCACGTACGCGGTGTTCTCCGGACGCACCGGGGCGATCCGCTCGGCATCGGTGACCGGGTCGGCCGAGTAGCCGGACAGGTCGAGGCTCTCGATGTTCAGCGCGGTGGTCGAACCGGCGTCGAATTCGTCACGGGCGGTGGTCAATACGCAGACCGGCGCTGCGGTTTCGAGGACGTAGTGGGTGCGCTCGGCCGGGTGGTCGGGGTCGAGCGGCACGTAAGCACCACCGGCCACACTCACCGCGTACATGCCGATCACCAGGTCGAGCGAGCGGCGCATGCCGAGCGCGACCATGGTGTCCGGGCCGACGCCCTGGGCGATGAGGTGGCGGGCGAGGCGGTTCACCTGTGCGGAGAACTCGCGGTAGGACAGACTCGTCCCCTCGAAAGTGAGGGCGGTCGCGTTCGGGCTGGTCGCGGCCTGTGCCTCGAACATCGACACCAGCGTGGCAGCCTGGTCGACCGGATGCTCGGTGGCGTTCCAGTCGGTGACCACCTGGCGGTATTCGGCCGGTGCCAGCAGGTCGACTTCGCCGATCGCGCGGGTGGGCTTGGCGACGACCGCGGTAAGCATCCGCACCAGTCGCTGCGCCAAGGCAGCGACGGTGTCGGCGTCGAACATGTCTGTCGCGTAGGCGAATTCGGCCGACATGCCGTCGGCGGAACCGTCGGCACGGTGGCGGTCGGTCAGGTTCAGGTGCAGGTCGAACTTGGCGGTGACCACGTCCAGCGGCACGCCCGCGACCTCGAGGCCGGGCAGTTCGAAGGATGCCTCACCGGTGTTCTGGAACGACAGCATCACCTGGAACAGCGGGTGGCGTGCCTGCGAACGGGCCGGGTTCAGGATCTCGACGAGCCGCTCGAACGGCAGGTCGGCGTGGCCGAAGGCGGCCAGGTCGTTCTCCCTGGTCTGAGCAAGGAGGTCGGCGAACGGCTGGGCCGGGTCGACGGTGCTGCGCAGGACCAGGGTGTTGACGAACATGCCGATGGCGTCGTCGAGCACCGCTTCACCACGGCCCGCGACGGCGGTGCCGATGGCGATGTCGTCGCTGCCCGACAGGCGGGCCAGCAGTGCGGCGAATGCGGCGTGCACGACCATGAACAGGCTGGCGCCGTGTTCGCGGGCGAGCGCGTTGAGGCTCGCCGCCAGGGTCGGGTCGATCGAGAACTCGTGCACGCCACCGCGATTGGACGCCACGGCGGGACGGGCGCGATCGGCGGGCAGGTCGAGCTGGTCGGGCAGCCCGGCCAGATTCTGCGACCAGTACGCCACCTGCTGGGCGATCATCGACGCCGAATCCGCTTCGGAGCCAAGGGTTTCGCGCTGCCACAGGGCGAAGTCGGCGTACTGCACGGGCAGCGGCGCCCAGCCGGGTGCCTCACCACGCGAGCGGGCGGCGTAGGCGATCATCACGTCGCGGGCCAGCGGGCGCACCGACCAGCCGTCACCGGAGATGTGGTGCACGACGAAGACCAGCACGTGGGTGTCGGGGTGCGAGCCGTCCATCGAGCCCGCGATGCGCAGCAGTTCGGCGCGCACCGGGACCTCGGCGGTCACGTCGAATCCGGCGAGCACGAGTTCGCTGATCCGATCGCGAATCTCGTCCTCGCCCACGGTGATCGGGTTCAGCGAGATCGGCAGCTGGCCCACGGGCAGCACAATCTGCACGCCCTGGCCGTCGGCGGTTTCCGGGTAGACGGTGCGCAGCACCTCGTGCCGGTCCACCACGTCGACCACGGCCTGACGCAGGGCGTCGATGTCGAGGTCGCCGGTCAGGCGGACCGCGAGGGGGATGTTGTTGACGCCGGTCGCGCTGTCGAAGCGGTTGAGGAACCACATGCGCTGCTGGGCGAGCGAGAGCGGGATCTGCTCCGGACGCGCACCGGCGACGAGCTCGCGACGGCTGCCGCTGCCCGCGTGGGTTTCCACCTTGGCGGCCAGTGCGGCCACCGACGGCGCCTCGAACAGCACGCGCACGGGGACGCGGGTGTCGAGGGCGGCACCGAGGCGAGCGACCACCTGGGTGGCGATGAGCGAGTTGCCGCCCAGGTCGAAGAAGTCGTCGTCGAGGCCGACCGCGCTGTCGCCGGTCAGGCCGAGGACCTCGGCGAAGGTGGTTGCGACGATCTCCTCGATCGGGGTGCGCGGCGCACGGAACTCACGCGCCTCGAACACCGGATCGGGCAGGGCACGACGGTCGAGCTTGCCGTTGACGCTGAGCGGCATCTCGTCGATGACGACGAACGCGGCCGGGACCATGTAGGACGGCAGCTGTGCGGCGAGCTGCGCACGCAGAGTGTCGATCTCGACGGTCTCACCGGCGGCGGGGACGACGTAGCCGACGAGCTGGTCGCCGGTGCGCGCATCCGAACGCACGACCACCACGGCCTGCGCGACGGTGTTCTGCGCGGTGAGCGCGGCTTCGATCTCGCCGAGCTCGATGCGCAGACCACGCAGCTTGACCTGGAAGTCGGTGCGGCCGAGGTAGGTGATCACGCCGGACTCGTCGCGGCGGACGAGGTCACCGGTGCGGTACATGCGGGCGCCCGCGGTGCCGTCGCCGGAGTCGGTGTGCGAACCCTCGGCGGAACCGGCGCGCGAACCCGCGATGCTCTGGGCGGTGCTGCCAGTGGCGAACGGGTCGGCGACGAAGCGGTCGGCGGTCAGGTCGGGGCGGCCGAAGTAGCCGCGGGCCAGCTGGGCACCCGCGAGGTACAGCTCACCGGCGACACCGGCGGGGACCGGGTGCAGGCGCGAGTCCAGGACGTAGGCCTGCGAGTTCCAGACCGGCGAGCCGATCGGGACGGCGCCGTCGACCTGGTCGGAGACCGGGCCGTGCGTGGCGTGCACGGTGAACTCGGTGGGTCCGTACAGGTTGAACAGGGCCGCGTCGCTCACCTTGCGGAAGGCGACGACGGTGTCGGCGGTGAAAGCCTCACCGGCGATCAGCAGGGCACGCAGCGAGGACAGAGCTCCGCCCTCGACAGCGGTTTCATCGATGCTGCCTGCGAAAACGGTGAGCATCGACGGCACGAAAGAGGTCATCGTGACCCGTTGCGCGGCAATGACATCCGCGAGGTACTGCGGGTCACGGTGACCGTCGGGGCTCGCCACGACGATCCGGCCGCCGGTGCTCAGCGGGCCGAACAGTTCCCACACCGATACGTCGAAGGTGGCGGGAGTCTTGAACAGCACCACATCGTCGGCGCCGATGCCGTATTCGCCGGTGATCCAGCGGATCTGGTTGACCACGGCCGAGTGCGGTACGGCCACACCCTTGGGGCGACCGGTCGAGCCGGAGGTGAAGATGACATAGGCCGGGTGCTGCGGGAGCAGCGGGGCGATCCGCTCGGCGTCGGTGACCGGGGTCGCCGGGTACGCCGCGAGGTCGAGTGTGTCGATGACGAGCGTCAGCGGATCGCCCGCCGGTACACGGTTGATCGACGAGCCCGAAACATCCCCGGTCTCGGGGACCGGGTTCGCAGCCGGGCTGGTCGCGTCGGCCGAACCGGCCGCGGCAGCGTCTGTGGCGGCCCGCGATCCGGCGGCATTATCAGCCGCGCCGCCATCGAGTCCGAATCCGTCACGGGTTGTGGTGAGGACGGCGACCGGGGCGGCCGTTTCGAGCACGTAGGCGATGCGGTCGGCGGGCTGGTCGAGGTCGAGCGGCACGTAGCCACCGCCCGCTTCCTGCACCGCGTAGGCGGCCACGACCAGGTCGATGCTGCGGCGCAGGCCGAGCGCGACCAGGGTCTCCGGGCCGACACCGGCTTCGATCAGGCGATGCGCCAAACGGTGTACCCGCGCAGCGAATTCGGCGTAGGTAAGGGTTTCGCCGGTGGCGGGGTCGACCATCGCGACCGCGTCGGGCGTGGCCACGGCCTGGCGGGCGAACTCGTCCACCAGCGTGCCCGCACCGGGCAGCTCGCGTGCGGTGTCGTTCCAACCGTGCACGGCCAGTGCGGTTTCGGCGGAATCCAGCAGCGCGATGTCGCCGACAGCACGGTTCGGGGTCGCCGCGATCTCGGTGAGCAGGCGGGCGAAGCGGGCGCCGAAGCGATCCATCGTCGCCGGGTCGAACAGGTCCGTCGCGTAGATCAGCTCGGCGACGATGCCGGACGCGTCGCCCGGCTTCTCGGTGAGCACGACCTGCAGGTCGAACTTGGCCACGTCGATCGGCAGATCCACGCCGCTGACGGTCAGGCCGGGCAGTTCCAGGCTGGTCTGGGCGGTGTTCTGGAAGGCCAGCATGACCTGGAACAGCGGGTGACGCGCCTGCGAGCGGGCGGGGTTGATGATCTCGACGAGGCGCTCGAAGGGCAGGTCGGCGTGGCCGAAGGCGGCGATGTCGCTCGCGCGGACCTCGCCGAGCAGGTCGGTGAAGCTGGCGTCGCCGTCGACCTCGGTGCGCAGCACCAGGGTGTTGACGAACATGCCGATCAGATCGTCGAGGGCACGCTCGCCACGGCCCGCGATGGGGGTGCCGATGGCGATGTCGTTCTCGCCGGACAGGCGCGAGAGCAGCAGCGCGAGGGCCGCGTGGGTGACCATGAACAGCGTCGCGCCGCGGGTGCGGGCCAGGTCTGCCAGTGCCGCATGGGTTTTCGCATCGATCTCGAAGGTGTGGGTGGCGCCGCGTCCGCTGGCGACCGCGGGGCGCGGTCGGTCGGCGGGCAGGTCGAGCTGCTCGGGCAGGCCGCGCAGGGTCGAGCCCCAGTACGAGATCTGCTGGGCGATCACCGATTTCGCATCGTCCTCGTCGCCGAGTACCGAACGCTGCCACAGGGCGAAGTCGGCGTACTGGACGTCGAGGGGTCGCCAAGCCGGTTCGGCGCCTTCGACGCGGGCGCTGTAGGCGGTCATCACGTCGCGAGTGAGCGGGCCCATGGAGAAGCCGTCGGCCGAGATGTGGTGCACGACAAGGGCGAGCACGTGTTCGGTGGGGCTGATCTCGAACAGGGCGGCGCGGAACGGCACCTCGGTGGTGACGTCGAACGCGGTGAGTACCAGTTCCGAAAGGCGTTGCGGCAGTTCGGCGGCGGTGGTCTCGATCGGCGCGAGGTCGGGGATGACCTTGCCGGTCGGGACGATCACCTGGTAGCCGGCGCCCGCGACCTCCGGGTAGTAGCTGCGCAGGGATTCGTGCCGGGCGAGCACGTCGGCCACGGCCACCTGCAGTGCCTGGCGGTCGAGCAGGCCCGAGAGACGAACGGCGGCGGGGATGTTGTCCACCGCGGACTCGGGGTCGAAGCGGTTCAGGAACCACATGCGCTGCTGCGCCAGCGACAGCGGCACCCGCTCGGGGCGCTGCTGCGGCACCAGCGGTGCGCGGCGTTCGGCACCGGAGTGCGTCTCGGCGCGGGCCGCCAGCGCGGCGACGGTGGAAGCTTCGAACAGCTCACGCACGCCGATATCGGAGTCAAGGGCGGCCGACAGACGGGCGGCGACCTGGGTCGCGGTCAGCGAGTTGCCGCCGAGGGCGAAGAAGTCGTCGTCGAGACCGACCCGGTCAAGGCCGAGCACACCGGCGAAGGTGGCGGCGACGATCTCCTCGACCGGGGTGGTCGGGGCGCGGAACACCGCGGCCTCGAACACCGGCGCGGGCAGCGCCTTGCGGTCGAGCTTGCCGGAGGCGTTGAGCGGGAACTCGTCGAGGACGATGATCACCGCGGGCACCATGTAGGCGGGCAGGTTGTTGCCCAGTTCCTCGCGGGCGTCCTCGATGTCGACGGTGCGGCCGGTCGCGGGGATGACGTAGGCCACCAGCTGGTCGCCGGTGTGCTGATCGCCGCGCACGACGACCACCGACTGCGCGACCTCATCGAGGCCGGTCAGGGCCGATTCGATCTCGCCGAGTTCGATGCGCAGACCACGCAGCTTCACCTGGAAGTCGGTGCGGCCCAGGTATTCCAGCTCGCCGTGTTCGGTCCACGCGACGAGGTCACCGGTGCGGTACATGCGTTCGCCGTCTTCACCGAACGGGCTGGCGACGAAGCGGTCCGCAGTCAGGTCAGGTCGTGCGACGTAACCGCGCGCCAGCTGATCACCGGCGAGGTAGAGCTCACCCGCGACGCCGACCGGGACGGGGCGCAGGCGCGCGTCGAGGACGTAGACCTGGGTGTTGAAGACCGGCGCGCCGATCGGCACGGTGTCGGTATCGGTGTCGACGACCTCGTGGAAGGTGACGTCGACCGCGGCCTCGGTGGGGCCGTACAGGTTGTGCAGCGCCGCACCGGTGAGTTCGCGCAAGCGGTGGGCAGGCTTGGGCGGCAGCGCTTCACCGGACGCGAACACCATCCGCAGCGAATCGCACTGCGCGGCAGCGGTATCGGCGACGAACACCGCGAGCATCGACGGCACGAAGTGCGTGACGGTGACGCCCTCGGCGCGGATGATCTCCGCGAGGTACGCCGGATCGCGATGGCCGTCGGGCTTGGCGACGACCAGCTTCGCGCCGATCTGCAAGGGCCAGAAGAACTCCCACACCGATACGTCGAACGTGGCGGGTGTCTTCTGCAGCACCACATCGGCCTCGGTCAGACCGTAGGCCTCCTGCATCCACACCAGACGGTTGACGATCGCACCATGACTGACGGCCACACCCTTCGGACGACCCGTCGAACCCGACGTGAAGATCACGTAGGCGGTGTTCTCCGGACGCAGCGGCGCGATGCGCTCGGCATCGGTGACCTGGGTGTCGGTGTAGCCGTCGAGGTCGAGCAGGTCGATGCGGACCTGTGCGGTGTCGATCTCCAGGTCGGTGCCCGAGGTGAGCACGCACACCGGATCCGCTGTCGCCAGAATGTATTCCGTGCGCTCGGCCGGGTGATCGGGGTCGAGCGGCACGTAGGCGCCACCGGCCACGCTCACGGCGTACATGCCGACGACCAGGTCGAGCGAGCGGCGCATACCCAGTGCCACATAGGTTTCCGGGCCGACGCCGCGGTCGATCAGCCAGCGCGACAGGCGGTAGACCCGCTGCGCGAACTCAGCGTAAGTGAGACTCGTGCCTTCGAAGGACAGGGCGGTGGCCTGCGGTGTGCGGGCAACCTGGGCCTCGAACATCGAGACGAGGGTGGCCTGCTGGTCGACCTCGTGCGCGGTCGAGTTCCACTCGCGCACAACCAGTTCGCGTTCGGCGGCGTCGAGCAGTTCGATATCACCAACGGCCACAGTCGGTTCCGTGGTGATCGCGGTGAGCACCCGGATCAGGCGTTCGGCGATGCGGTGCACGGTGGCGGCGTCGAAGAGGTCGCTCAGATAGCCGGCGCGGATGCGCAGCTGGGTGTCGAGCTGGGCGATCAGCGACAGCGGGTAGTGGGTGGCGTCGGCGGCGTCGAGTCCGACAACAGCCATGCCGTCGATGTCGGCGGCCTGGGCCTTGATGCCGTCGGCGTCGACCGGGTAGGACTCGAAGACCACCAGCGAGTCGAACAGGCCACCGATGCCGGCGGCGGACTGGATCTCGGCGAGGCCGATGTAGTGGTGGTCGAGGAGGTCGGCCTGCTCGCCCTGGGTGCGGGTGAGCACGTCGCGCACCGATTCGGCGGCGTCGAAACGCACGCGCACCGGGACGGTGTTGATGAACAGGCCGACCATGGATTCCACGCCCGAGAGCTGCGCGGGACGGCCGGAGACGGTGGTGCCGAAGAGCACGTCGTCGCGTCCGGTCATCCGGCCGAGCACGATCGACCAGGCGACCTGCAGGACGGTGTTCGGGGTGACGCCGAGGTCGGCGGCCAGCGCCACAAGCCGCGCCGTGGTGGGCTCGTCGAGGTCGAACAGGTACTCGTCGGACAACGCGGCGATCTCGCGGCTCGCGTCGGGGCGGGCCAGCATGGTCGGCTCGGTGACGCCACGCAGGGCATCGGACCAGGCTTCGACCGAGACCGAATGATCCTGGCGGGCAACCCATTCCAGGAAGTGCCGGTAGGAGCGGACGGCGGGCAGCGCGCTCGCGTCGCCGTGCAGGGCGTAGAGGGCGAGCAGGTCGCGCATGACCAGCGGCGTGGACCAGCCGTCGAGGAGGATGTGGTGGTTGGACACCACGAAGCGCCATTCGTGCTCGGCGACCTGGATCAGGGTGAAGCGGATCAGCGGCGGGTTCGCCAGGTCGAAGCGAGCGGTGCGGTCGGCTTCGACGAGGTCGGCGTATTCGCCGGTCTCGATGCGGTCGTGTTCGGTCCAGGCCACGCGGGTGGTGTCGAGGACGACCTGGACGGCATTGCCGTCGTGGTCGGTGACGAACGCGGTGCGCAGGGTCTCGTGGCGGTCCAGCAGAGCCTGGGCTGCCGCGCGCAGACGGGTGGCGTCGACGCGACCGGTGAGCGTGAGGACCGCCTGGGCGGTGTAGACGTCGACCGAGGTGGCGGCCAGGCGCGCGTGGAAGAACAGGCCTGCCTGCAGGGCTGCGAGGGGCCATACCTGGGTGAGTTCGGGGTAGCGGGTTTCCCAGGTGTCGATGTCGTGCTGGGTGGCGCGCACGAGGGCGAAGTCGGACGGTGTGTGGCCGCCCGCGTCGGCCGAGTTGGCGTGCCGAGCAACAGCTTCCAGTGCGGTGATCCACAGGTCGGCGAATTCGCGGACCTCAGCCTCGGCGAGCAGGGTGCTCGGGTAGCCGATATTGGCGCTGAGCTTGTCGCCGACGACGATCGCGTTCACGTCGAGGGGTGCCATGGCGGGCATGTCGGCGTCGTAGGCGCCACCGAGGGCGGCCAGCTCGGGTGCGGGGATCCAGCCGAAGCCGCGCAGGGCGTCGGGGACGTCGCTGTCGGCGACGCGGCCGAGGTAGTTGAAGCTGATCTGGCCGGGGAGCTGCGTGGGCAGTTCGGCGGCGGTCTCGGCGTTCATGTACCGCAGCAGGCCGTAGCCGATGCCCTTGTCGGGCACCGAAAGTAGCTGTTCCTTGACCGCCTTGACGGCCTGGCCCAGTGCGGGTCCACCGGCGAGAGCGGCGTCGATGTCGATACCGGCCAGGTCGAGGCGAACCGGGAAGATGGCGGTGAACCAGCCGACGGTGCGGGACAGGTCGGCGCCGGGCGCGACCTCTTCCTCGCGGCCGTGGCCTTCGAGGCGCACGAGCAGGGCGTCGTTGTCCGTCCGCGCTCCAGCGGCCGCACGGCGACCGTTCGACGCGGCGCTGTCGCCATTGTTCGATGTACCGGTCGAGCCGGTGCGGGTGGAGCGCCACTTCGCCGCCGCGAGGGCCAGCGCGGTGAGCAGGCCGTCGTTGACGCCACCGTGGAACAGGGCGGGGACGGTGGTGAGCAGTGCCTTGGTGACCTCGGCGGACACCTCGACCGGCAGCTTCTCGATCACGCCGGAGACGTCGACCGCGGGGTCCATCGGCCGCTCGGTGAGCAGCGGATCCGGGGTGGCGACGACCTCGCGCCAGAAGTCGAGTTCGGCGGCGCGCTCGGTGCTGCACGCCTCGTCGGCCAAGGCGTGCGCCCAGGCGCGCATGGAGGTGGCGGGGGCGCCGAGTTCAGGCTGCTGGCCCGAGGAGAGCTGGCCCCACGCGGAGACGAAGTCGGGCACGAGGATGCGCCAGGAGACACCGTCGACCACGAGGTGGTGGGCGACGACGATCAGGCGGCCTGCGCGAGAGGACGCGACATCCGGTTCCAGCCAGACGAAGCGCACGACGACGCCGGTGGCCGGATCGAGGCGGTCGAGGCTGGCATCCAGTGCGGCCGAGGCGATTTCGACGAGTTCCGCGTCGGAGACGTTCGGGTCGAAGCTCGTGTGGTCGATCAGCTCGGTGGCGTCGACGGTGCCCGTCGGGGCGGTGGTGACGACCCAGCGGGCGTCGACCTGGTGCAGGCGCGAGCGCAGCATGTCGTGGCGGTCGATGACCGCGCCGACGGTGGCGGCGATGCCGGCGCGGTCGATGCCGACCGGCAGTTCCAGTGCCATGGTCTGGTTGAACCGGTTGTACGAGCCGGCGCGCTCCGCCATGAACCGCACGACCGGGGTCAGCGGCATCTCGCCGACGCCACCACCCGGCAGCTCGGCGAGGGTGATCGCGGAAGCTGCTGCGACATCGGCGGTTTCGGCGACCGAGGCCAGCCCGGCGACGGTGCGCTGTTCGAAGACATTGCGCGGGGAGAACAGCACGCCGCGTGCCTTGGCGCGGGAGACGAGCTGGATGGAGACGATCGAGTCGCCGCCGAGGGCGAAGAACGAATCGTCGACACCCACGCGCTCCACACCGAGCACCTCGGCGAAGACCTCGGCGATGGTCTGTTCGATCGGGTTGCGCGCGGCACGGAAGGTGACCTCGGTGGCGAACACCGGTTCCGGCAATGCTTTTCGGTCGAGCTTGCCGACCGGGGTCAGCGGCACATGGTCGATCACCATGATCGACGACGGCACCATGTACGCGGGCAGACGGTCCTCGACGTGCGCGGTCAGCGCGGCGACATCGATCGAATGACCCGGCGCGGCAACCACATACGCGACCAGCGAGACGGCGCCCGCGGTGCTCTTGTGGCCGACGGTGGTGGCGAAGTCGACGGTCTCGTGCGCGGCGAGGGCGGAGTCGATCTCGCCCAGTTCGATGCGGAAGCCGCGGATCTTGACCTGGAAGTCGGAGCGACCGACGTATTCGACGGTGCGATCGGCGGTCCAGCGCACGACGTCACCGGTGCGGTACATCCGCTCCCCCGGCAGGAACGGGTCGGCGACGAACCGGTCGGCGGTCAGGCCTGCGCGGGCGTGGTAGCCGCGGGCCAGCTGGATGCCCGACAGGTAGAGCTCACCCGCGACACCCACCGGAACGGGCTGGAGCTGGGCGTCCAGGATCAGCGAGCGCATGCCGCGCGTCGGTCCACCGATGGTGACCAGTTCGCCCGGCACCAGCGCGGCGCTGATGTTGGTCATGATCGTGGTCTCGGTGGGGCCGTAACCGTTGTGGAAGGCGCGAGTTGTGCCGTCCGCGAGGGGAACTGCCCACTTCGACACCAGGTCGGCGGGGACCGCTTCACCACCGGCGACCAGGACGCCCAGCGAGTCGAGGCCGCTGGGGTCGAAGGTGGCCAGGGCGGCGGGGGTGATGAAGGCGTGGGTGACCCGCTCGGTGCGGATCAGTTCGGACAGTTCGTCGCCGCCGTAGACGCCCGGCGGGACGACGACCAGCGTGCCGCCACGGGCCAGGGCCAGGAGCAGTTCGAGGATCGAGGCATCGAACGAGGGCGAGGCGAAATGCAGTGCGCGCGTGTCGGAGTCGAGGGCGTAGCGCTTGGCCTGTTCCTCGCCGAAGTTGGCGAGACCGGCGTGGGTGACGACGACGCCCTTGGGGACGCCGGTGGAGCCCGAGGTGTAGATGACGTAGGCGGGCTGCTCCGGGGTGGTCGCGCGGACCAGCTCGGTATCGGCGATCGGCGCGCTGTCGAAGCGAGCGAGGTCCAGCTCGTCGAGTACCAGCCAGCCAGCCGCCGGAGCGTCCGCGGTCGAGCTGCTGGCGGTCGTCTCGGATGTGGCCGCAGAGTCACTGCCGACCTGCGACTCGAACTCGGCCGACGTCGCGTCCGCTGCCGGGCTGCCGGGTGCCGTCTCGGCCCCCTCCGACTCGGACGAGATGTCGACTGCGGCATGCGGCGCGATGTCCGGCAGTCCGCCGAGTACGGAGGCGACGGTGATGCCGAGTGGCGAACCGGAGTCGGTGACCATGTGGGCGATGCGGTCGGCCGGGTAGGTCGGGTCGACCGGGACGAAGGCCGCGCCGGTCTTGGCGACGGCCCATGCGGCCAGCACCGAGTCGGCCGAGCGTGGAACGCCGATCGCGACGAGGTCTTCGGCGCCGATCCCCTGGGCGATCAGCAAGCGCGCCAACCGGTTCGAGCGTTCGTCGAGGTCCGCGTAGGACAGGGCCGTCCCCTGGAACACGACGGCATCACCGGTCGGGTTCTGGGCGACGGCCTCGGCGAGGAGTTTGCGCAGGGTGCGGGCGGGCACCGGCGGTTCGCCGACGCGGAACACCAGGTCGGCCCGCTCGGCGGCGTCGAGCACGTCGATCGCGCCGACCGTGATGGCGGCGTCGGCGGCGATCGCCTCGAGGACGCGCTGCCAGCGCACGGCGATGCTCGCGACGGTGTCCTCGTCGAACAGTTCGGTGGCGTAGTTCAGTGCCAGCGCCATGCCGCCGTGGCCGGGTTCGCCCAGTTCGGAGAGGGTGAACTGCAGGTCGAAGCGGGCGATGCTCTCGTCGAGGTCGATCGCGGAGACCGCGAGGCCGGGCAGTTCCAGCGTGGTGCGGTCCAGGTTCTGGAAGGCCAGCATCACCTGGAACAGCGGGTTGCGCGACTGCGAGCGCTCTGGGGCCAGCAGTTCGACCAGGCGCTCGAACGGGACGTCGGCGTTGCCGAAGGCGTCGAGGTCGGTGGCGCGTGCCTGTTCCAGGAGGTCGGTGAAGGATTCGGCCGGGCGCACGCCGGTGCGCAGGACCAGGGTGTTGACGAACATGCCGACGAGGTCGTCGAGGGCCTGCTCACCACGGCCCGCGATGGGGGTGCCGATGGCGATGTCGTCGGAGCCCGAGAGTCGGGCCAGCAGGACCGCGAGCGCGGTGTGCATGACCATGAACAGCGACGCGCCCTGGCGGCGGGCGACCTCGTCGAGCTTGGCGATCAGCTCGGGCGAGAGCTCGCGGTGCACGGTGGCGCCGTGGTGCGAGGCGATCGCCGGGCGGGCGCGGTCGAACGGGAGGGTCAGTTCGTCGGGGACGCCCGCGAGCTGGGTCTGCCAGTAGCCGACCTGGCGCGACATCAGCGAGTCGGTGTCGTCCTCGGTGCCGAGCACAGCGCGCTGCCAGATCGCGAAGTCGGCGTACTGCACTGGCAGGGGTGCCCAGCCGGGAGCGGTGCCCTGGGCGCGGGCGGTGTAGGCGCGCATCACGTCGCGGGTCAGCGGCGCGATCGAGAAACCGTCGGCGGCGATGTGGTGGACCACGACGACGAGCACGTGCTCGTCCACCCCGTTCACCTTGAACAGGCGGGCGCGCATCGGAACCTGTTCGGCCACATCGAAACCGGTGGAGACGAACTCGGTGACAGTCTCGAACAGCTCGTCCTGCGCGATCGCGACCGGACGCAGGTCGAGGGAAATGCGTTCCGCCGCAACGATCTGCTGCACCGGAGTGCCACCGTGTTCGGGGTAGCGGGTGCGCAGCGACTCGTGCCTGCGGACCAGGTCGGCCAGCGCCAAAGACAGTGCCTCGGTGTCGAGTTCGCCGGTGAGGCGGATCGCGACGGGCAGGTTGTAGGCGGCGGAGGTGGTGTCGTACTTGTTGAGGAACCACATGCGCTGCTGCGCGAACGACAGCGGAACCAGTTCACCTTCGGCGCGATCACGGGCGACCAGCGCCGCGCGGGCGGTGCCGCCGGTGTGCGATTCCACCCGTGCCGCAAGGGCTTCCACGGTGGAGGCTTCGAACAGGGCGCGCACGGGCACCGTCGCGCCGAGTGCCGCACCGATGCGGGCGACGACGCGGGTGGCGATGAGCGAGTTGCCGCCGAGGTCGAAGAAGTCGTCGTCGACACCGACCCGGTCCAGGCCGAGCACGTCGCCGAAGACCGCGGCCACGGTTTCCTGCACCGGCGTGACGGGTGCGCGGAAGGCGCGTGCCTGCACGGCGGGGGCGGGCAGGGCGCGGCGGTCGAGCTTGCCGTTGACGGTCAGCGGGATCCACTCGAGGCGCACGAGCGCCGCCGGAACCATGTAGGCGGGCAGCTGTTCGGCCGCACCGCTGCGAATGACCTCGAGGTCGGGTTCGAGTTCGCCCTCGGCGACCACGTAGGCGACGATCCGCTGGTCACCCGGCTGATCCTCACGCACGATGACCGCAGCCTGGGCGATACCCGGCTGCGCGAGCACGGCGGCTTCGATCTCACCGAGCTCGATACGGAAGCCGCGAACCTTGACCTGGTCGTCGGCGCGGCCGAGGTATTCGAGTTCGCCGAAACGGTTCCAGCGCGCAAGGTCGCCCGAGCGGTACAGGCGCGAGCCGCCCTGGTTCGGGCCCGCAAGGGGGTTGGCGACGAAGCGGGTGGCGGACAGGTCGGGGCGGCCGAGGTAGCCGCGCGCCAACTGCGGTCCGGAGACATACATTTCGCCCGCGACGCCCACCGGCACCGGACGCAACCGGTTGTCGAGGACGTACACGCCGAGGCCGGCGATAGCCCGGCCGACGACCGAACCGGCAGCGGCGGCAATGGTTTTCGCGTCCAGCGCACGGAACGACACGTGCACCGTGGTCTCGGTGATGCCGTACATGTTGACCAGCGTCGGCGAGCTGTCACCGTGGCGCGCAACCCAATCCGACAGACGACGCAGTTCGAGCGCCTCGCCACCGAACACCACGTAGCGCAGAGCGAGCGGTTCGAGGCCCGGTCCGGCGTTCCGGTCGGCCTCGGCCAGCTGGTAGAACGCCGACGGGGTCTGGTTGAGCACCGTCACCTGCTCCACCCGCAGCAGTTCCAGGAACTGCTCGGGCGAGCGCGAGGTGTAGTAGTCGACGACGATCAGCGACCCGCCGAACAGCAGCGGGCCCCAGAGTTCCCAGACCGAGAAGTCGAAGGCGTAGGAGTGGAACAGTGTCCACACGTCGCGCGGGCCGAAGCCGAAGTCGCGGTCGGTGTTGGCGAACAGGCGCACCACATTGCGGTGCGCGACCGCGACACCCTTGGGACGCCCGGTCGAGCCGGAGGTGTAGATGACGTAGGCGACATTGTCCGGCGAGAGCGGTGCGAGCCGGTCGGCGTCGGTGATCGGGGCGTCGTCGGCGTCTTCGACATTGCCGGTTTCCACGGCGAAGCCATCGAGCACCACCGAGGGCAGGTACGCGGGCACCGTTACTTGGACGGTGGAATCGAGGATGACGCTGGTGGGGCGCGAGTCCTCGAGCACGTAGGCGATGCGCTCGGCCGGGTAGGTCGGGTCGACCGGCACGTAACCGGCACCGGTCTTTACCACGGCGAGCAGCGCGACGACGAGGTCGAGCGAACGCGGCAGGATCACCGCGACCAGCGACTCCGGGCGTGCGCCGTCGTCGATCAGCCTGCGCGCCAATATATTCGCGCGACGATCGAGTTCGCCGTAAGTCAGCGACTCCATGCCGAACTTGGCGGCGATGCGATCGGGGTAGGCGGCGGCCGCGGCGTCGAACAGGTCGACCAGGGTGGTGTGCTTGTTGCCGAATAGGCCGCGTCGGTAGCCGGCGGGGGTGCTGGCGTCGTGGATGACGGGCAGACCGATGGCGTCGACACCGGAGGACACCCAGCGCTGGGCGACGTCGCGCTGTTCGGCTTCACCGAGCAGGTCGATGTCGCCGACGATCACGTCGGGGTTCTCGGCGACGCTGCGCAGGATGCGGACCAGGCGGTCACCGAAGGCGGCGACGGTTTCGGCGTCGAACAGATCGGTGGCGTAGTTCCACGACAGCGCGAGGGAGCCGTCGGCGGCTTCGCCCACGGTGAGCTGCACGTCGAATTTCGCTGTGCCCGGGTCGAAGTCGACGACGTCGAGGTCGAGGCCGGGCAGTGCGATGGTGCCGGTGTCGGCGGCGGTGGCCGCTTCGAAGGTGAGCGCCACCTGGAACAGCGGGTGGTGCGCCTGCGAGCGGGTGGGGCTGAGCACGTCGACGAGGCGTTCGAAGGGCACGTCGGCGTTGGCGAAGGCGGACAGGTCGACCTTGCGGATCTGGTCGAGGAGTTCGCTGAAGCTCGCGCTGGAGTCGACCTCGCTGCGCAGCACCAGGGTGTTGACGAACATGCCGACCAGGTCGTCCAGGGTGCGTTCGCCACGGCCCGCGATGGGGGTGCCGATGGCGATGTCGGTGCTGTTGGACAGGCGCGCGGCCCAGGTTGCCAGTGCCGCGTGCATCACCATGAACAGCGTGACGCCGCGGGCGCGGGCGATCTCGGTGAGCGCGTGGTGCAGGTGCGCGTCGACCGAGAAGCGGTGCAGGTCACCGGCATTGGTGGCGACCTCGGGGCGCGGGCGGTCGGCGGGCAGTTCGATCTGGTCGGGGAGGTCGCGCAGCTGCTCGGTCCAGTAGGTGAGCTGGCTCGCGGCGACCGACTCGGGATCGGACTCTTCGCCGAGGACCTCACGCTGCCACAGGGTGTAGTCGGCGTACTGGACCTCGAGGGGCGCCCAGGCGGGGATCTCGCCGCGGGTGCGCTCGGTGTAGGCGATGACGACATCGCGCAGCAGCGGACGCAGCGAGAAGCCGTCGCCGCTGATGTGGTGCATGACCAGCACGGCCACGTGGGTACGTTCGTCGACACGCAGCAGGCTCGCGCGGAACGGGACTTCGCGGGTCACGTCGAAGTGCACGCTCGCCAGTTCGATGACCCGCGCGACCACGTCGCTCGCAGCGACCGGCTGGGCGGGCAGCGCGAAGCGGACCTCGTCGGCGGGCAGGATCTGCTGGTAGCCGGCGCCTTCTTCGACCGCTCCCGAGGTGATGTCGGCTGCCGGGTAGAAGGTACGCAGGGACTCGTGCCGGGCGACCACATCGGCGATCGCGGACTCGAGTGCGGCGACGTCGAGGTCACCCGTGAGGCGGATCGCGACGGGGATGTTGTTGACCGCGGTGCGGTTGTCGAAGCGGTTGAGGAACCACATCCGCTGCTGGGCCTGCGACAGCGGCACCAGTTCGGGACGCGGGCGCGCCTCGAGGGGGATGCGGCCGCCGCGACCGGTGTGGGTTTCGACGCGGGCGGCCAGCGCGGCCACCGTCGAAGCTTCGAACAGTGCGCGCAACGGCACCTGTGTATCCAAGGCTTCGGACAGACGCGCCGCGACGCGCGTCGCGATCAGCGAGTTGCCGCCGAGTTCGAAGAAGTCGTCGTCGAGGCCGACCTGACCGGCGCCGAGCACCTCGGCGAAGGTAGCGGCCACGATCTGCTGCACCGGCGTGACCGGCGCCTGGAACGTGCGCGCGGCGAACACCGGCGACGGCAACGCCTTGCGGTCCAGCTTGCCGGAAGCGTTGAGCGGGAACGCATTCAGCACCACGTACGCGGCGGGCACCATGTACACGGGCAGCTCGGTGCCGAGGGCGACCTTGACAGCGTCGATGTCGACGGTGGCGCCGGTGGCAGGGATGACGTAGGCGACCAGCTGATCGCCGGTGTGCTCGTCGGCACGGACCACGACCACCGACTGGGCGATCTCCGGCAGCGCCGTCAAAGCGGACTCGATCTCGCCGAGTTCGATGCGCAGACCACGCAGCTTCACCTGGAAGTCGGTGCGGCCCAGGTATTCCAGCTCGCCGTCGGCGGTCCAGGTGACGAGGTCACCGGTGCGGTACATGCGCTCGCCGGGCGCGAACGGGTCGGCGACGAAGCGATCCATCGTCAGGTCGGCGCGACCCACATAGCCGTGGGCCAGCTGCACGCCCGCGAGGTAGAGCTCGCCCGCGACACCCACCGGCACCGGTCGCAGTCGCGAATCCAGCACGTACAGACGGGTGTTGAACACCGGGGCGCCGATCGGCACCGTCTCGGTGTCGGCGTCGGTGACCTCGTGATAGGTCACGTCGACGGCGGCTTCGGTAGGTCCGTAGAGGTTGTGCAGTGCGGCGCCGGTCAATTCGCGCAGACGCTGCGCGGTCGGCGCGGGCAGGCCTTCACCGGAGGCGAAGACATTGCGCAGCGAGACGCATTCGGCGGCAAGCGGTTCGGTGACGAACACGGCCATCATCGACGGCACGAAGTGCACCGTGGAGACCTGCTCGGCCACGATCAGCCGCGCCAGGTAGGCCGGGTCGCGATGCCCGTCCGGCTTGGCGACGACCAGGCGCGCACCGACCTGCAAGGGCCAGAAGAACTCCCAGACCGACACGTCGAAGGTGGCGGGGGTCTTCTGCAGCACCACGTCGTCGGCGGCGAGGCCGTAGGCGGCGTGCATCCACACCAGGCGGTTGACGATCGCCGCGTGACTGACCGCCACGCCCTTCGGGCGACCGGTCGAGCCGGAGGTGAAGATGATGTAGGCGGTGTTGTCCGAGCGCAGCGGGCGGTGCCGATCGGCATCGGTGACCGGCTCGGTCGAGTGACCGGACAGGTCGAGCTGGTCGATGCGCACCTCGCGACCGGCGGCCGCGGGCAGGCTCTCCCCGGAGGTGAGCACGCAGACCGGTTGCGCGGTTTCGAGGATGTGCTCGATGCGCTCGGCCGGGTGATCGGGATCGAGGGGCACGTACGCGCCACCGGCGGCGGACACGGCGTACATGCCGACCAGCAGGTCGATCGAGCGCCGCATGCCAAGAGCCACATACGATTCCGGCCCGACGCCGGCGTCCTTGAGCCAGCGCGCCAGCTGACGCACCCGGCCCGCGAACTCGGCGTAGGACAGACTCGTCCCCTCGAACGTGAGCGCGATCGCGTCGGGAGTCCGCGCGACCTGGGCTTCGAAGAGGGCGTGCAGGGTGGCCGGGTCGTCGTCGCTGGGGGTGCTCAGCGCGGCGTCGACGGCGAATTCGGTGTCGTTCCAGCGATCGAGCACCAGCGAACGCTCGGCGGTGTCGAGCAGCTCGATGTCACCGACGGGGGCGGCGGGATCGACCACGATGGCGGTGAGCACGCGCAGCAGGCGGGCGCCGAACCGTGCCGCGAAGTCGGCGTCGAAAAGGTCTGTGGCGTAGACGAGTTCGGCGTCCATGTGGCTGTCGTCCGGGACCTCGCTCAGCGCGAGCTGCAGGTCGAACTTGGCCATGTGCTGGTCGATGCCCAGCTCGGAGACCGTGAGTCCGGGCAGTTCCAGGGTGGTGCGGCCCAGGTTCTGGAACGAGAGCATCACCTGGAACAGCGGGTGCCGCGACTGCGAGCGTGCCGGGTTGAGCACCTCGACGAGGCGTTCGAACGGCACATCGGCGTGGGCGAAGGCGGCCAGGTCGTGTTCGCGGACCTGACCGAGCAGCTCGGTGAAGGTGGCGGCCGGGTCGACCTGCGCGCGCAGCACCAGGGTGTTGACGAACATGCCGACCAGGTCGTCGAGTGCCTGCTGACCACGGCCTGCGACCGGGGTGCCGATGGCGATGTCGTCGGTGCCGGACAGGCGCGACAGCAGCACCGCGAACGCGCTGTGCACCACCATGAACAGGGTGGTGCTGTGGTCGTGCGCGACCTGGTTCAGCGCGTCGACGAGCTCGCCCGGCAGCTCGAAGCGGTGCGTGCCCGCCTGGTAGCTGGCCTGCGCGGGCCGCGACTTGTGGCCGAGACGCAGTTCGTCGGGCAGGTCGGCCAGCGCGTCGCGCCAGTGGTCGAGCTGCTCGGAGATCAGCGAGGTCGGATCGTTTTCGTCGCCGAGGATTTCGCGCTGCCAGAGCGCGTAGTCGACGTACTGCACTGCCAGCGGGGGCCAGCCGGGTTCGGTACCCGCGGTGCGCGCGACGTAGGCGGTCATCAGGTCGCGCACCAGCGGGCGCAGCGAGAAGCCGTCGGCGGCGATGTGATGGACCACCAGCACCAGCACGTGTTCGCGTTCGCTGAGTTCGTAGACCCGCAGGCGCACAGGGGCTTTCGCGGTGACGTCGAAACCGCGGCGGGCGAACTCGTAGAGCGAGCTCGCCATGTCGGTCTCGCCGGGACGACCGGCGGGCCCGGAGGCGGAAGCGGAGCGTGACCACGCAGGGCCCTCGGGAGTCCCGAAATCGGACACAGCTTCGATCAGCTCGATGTCCGGGATCGACCCGGCGGCGGCAAGGACCTTCTGGTAGGCGCTGCCATCGGCCAAGGTGGCGCGGCCGGATTCGGGCGCGACGTACACGGGGTAGACCGTGCGCAGGGTTTCGTGGCGGGCGATCACGTCGGCGACCGCGCCGCGCAGGGCGGGCAGGTCGAGCAGGCCCTGCAGGCGGACCGCGACCGGGATGTTGTAGGTGCCGGTGTCGGCGATGTCGAAGCGGTTCAGGAACCACATCCGCTGCTGCGCGAGCGACAGCGGCGGGTGCTCGGGGCGCTGGCGGGCCGTGAGTTCGGCGCGCACACCGGTGCCCGCGTGCGATTCCACCCGCGCGGCCAAACCACCGACGGTGGGCGCCTCGAACAGGGTGCGCACGCCCACGTCGGCGTTGAGCGCCTTGCTCAGGCGGGCAGCGACCTGGGTGGCGACCAGGGAGTTGCCGCCGAGGGCGAAGAAGTCGTCGTCCACGCCGACGCGTTCGGCGCCGAGTAGGTCGGCGAAGATCTCGGCGACGATCTCCTCGATCGGGGTCGAGGGCGCACGGAACATCTTCGCCTCGAACACCGGCGCGGGCAACGCTTTACGGTCGAGCTTGCCGGAAGCGTTGAGCGGCAGCGCGTCGAGCACCATCAGCGCCGACGGCACCATGTAGGTGGGCAGTTCGGCGGTGATGCCCGCCTTCACCGCGGCGACATCGATCACCGAATCCGGTTGCGGCACCAGGTACCCCACGAGCTTGTCACCGGCGTGGGCATCGGTGCGCACGACCACAACGGACTGCGCGACGCCCGGCTGTGCCAGCAGCGTCGCCTCGATCTCGCCGAGTTCGATGCGCAGACCGCGCAACTTCACCTGGAAGTCGGTGCGGCCCAGGTAGTTCAGTTCACCGTCGCGGGTCCAGGTGACGAGGTCACCGGTGCGGTACATGCGGGTACCGGCCTCGGCGTACGGGTTGGCGACGAACCGGTCGGCGGTCAGGTCGGGACGGCCGTAGTAGCCGCGTGCCACCTGAACACCGCTGAGGTACAGCTCACCCGCGACACCGACCGGAACCGGCCGCAGTCGCGAATCGAGCACGAAGGCCCGGCTGTTCCACACCGGCCGCCCGATGGGCACCGAACTCGGCACGTCCTCGCTGACATAGTGCGCGGTGGCGTGCACGGTGAATTCGGTCGGGCCGTACAGGTTGTGCACGGCGGCCGAGGACAGCTGCCGGAAGGCGGCGACGGTCGCGGGCGGCAACGCCTCACCGGCCACGAGAACCGTACGCAGCGTTGCGCATTCGGACGCCGAGGCGGCTCCCGCGAAGACCGAGAGCATCGACGGCACGAACGAGGTCATGGTCACGCCGTGGCGGCCGATGATCTCCGACAGGTAGACCGGGTCGCGGTGCCCGTCGGGCGCGGCGATGAGCATCCTGGCACCGACAGCCAAGGTGCCGAACAGTTCCCACACCGACACGTCGAAGGTGACCGGCGTCTTCTGCAGCACCACATCATCGGGGCCGATGCCGTATTCGCTGGTGATCCAGCAGATCTGATTGACGACGGACGCGTGCTCGACCGCCACACCCTTCGGGCGACCGGTCGAGCCCGAGGTGAACAGCACGTAGGCGGTGTCGGTCTCGCGCAAGGGGCGGACCCGCTCGGCATCGGTGATCGGGGCGCCGCTGAAATCAGCAGGGGACTCGATGTTCTCGACCGCGTGCACGGTGACGCCGTCGGACTCGAACGCGTCGCGGCGGCTGGTGAGCACCAGCTGCGGCTGCGCGGTCTCGATGATGTGGGCGAGGCGGTCGGCGGGCTGATCCGGGTCGAGCGGCACGTAGGCCGCACCCGCCTGCAGCACCGCGTACATGGCCACGATCAGTTCGGTGGAACGCCGGATGGCCAGTGCCACATGCGAACCGGGACCGATGCCATCGGCGATCAGTCTGCGGGCGATGCGGTTGGTCCGCTCCTGCAATTCGCGGTAGGTCAGTTCCTCGGTGTCGAAGACCAGTGCCACCGCATCGGGTGTGCGCGCGACCTGGGCGTCGAACAGCGACACCAGCGACGCATGCGGCACCGCGTGGGCGGTGTCGTTCCAGTCGACGAGGACCTGGGCGTGTTCCTCGGGAGCCAGCAGGTCGATATCGCCGACGGCCACCTCGGGATCGGCGGTGATCGCGGCGAAGATGCTGTCGAGCCTGCGGGCGAACGCGGCGATCGTCGACTCTTCGAAAAGGTCGAGCGCATAGGAGAACTCGGCCGACATGCCGCCGACTTCACCGTCGGTGTCCTGCACCTCGGTGAGCGTGAGCTGCAGGTCGAACTTGGCCAGCTGGGCGTCGTAGTCGATGCCGCTGACCGCCAGGCCCGGCAGCTGCAGCGAGGCCTGCTTGTTGTTCTGGAACGACAGCATCACCTGGAACAGCGGGTGCCGTGCCTGCGAGCGGGCCGGGTTGAGCACCTCGACGAGGCGCTCGAACGGCACGTCGGCGTGGGCGAAGGCCTGCAGGTCGGTCTCGCGGGCCTGATCGAGCAGGGTCGCGAACGGGGTGGCGCCCTCGACCTGGGACCGCAGCACCAGGGTGTTGACGAACATGCCGACCAGGTCGTCCAGCGCCTGATCACCACGGCCCGCGACGGGGGTGCCGATCGCGATATCGGTGGTGCCGCTGGCGCGGGCGAGCAGCACGGCCAGTGCGCTGTGCATGACCATGAACAGCGAGGCGTTGTAGCGGCGGCCCAATTCGGCGAGGGCGCGCTGGGTTTCGCTCGCGATCACGAAGCTGTAGGTGCCACCGCGGTAGGAGGCGGCGGGCGGGCGCGGATGATCGGCGGGCAGCACCAGCTCGTCGGGCAGATCGGCGAGTTCTTTTGCCCAGTAGGCGATCTCGGAGGTGATCAGCGACTTCGGGTCGTCCTCGGAACCGAGGACCTCACGCTGCCAGAGCGCGTAATCGGCGTACTGGACCGGCAATTCGGCCCAGGTCGGCGCTTCCCACGAGGTGCGGGCGGCGTAGGCCATGATCACATCGCGCGAGAGCGGCGCCATCGACCAGCCGTCGGCGGAGATGTGGTGCACCACCATGCCGAGCACGTACTCGGACTCGGAGACCTCGAAAAGCCGTGCGTGCAGCGGCACTTCGCTGGTCACGTCGAAGGCCATCGAGGCCAGATCGATCAGGTGATCGATGAGGTTGTCCTCGGTGACCCGGTACGGGGTGAGGTCGGGGACGATCTGCGCGGCGTCGAGGACCACCTGCACCGGGCCCGCACCGGAGTCGGGGAACACGGTGCGCAGCGACTCGTGGCGGTCGATGACGTCGATGACCGCGACCTGCAGCGCGGCCACATCGAGGTCACCGGAGAGCCGGATCGCGACGGGGATGTTGTTGACCGCCGAGGCGGTATCGAAGCGGTTGAGGAACCACATGCGCTGCTGGGCGAGCGACAGCGGCACCCGATCGGGGCGTTCGCGGGCCACCAGCGCCTTGTGCGCACCGTCGCCTGCCTGCGATTCCACCCGCGCGGCCAGCGCCGCGACGGTGGAGGCCTCGAACAGCATCCGGACCGGAACGCGGGTGTCGAGCGCGATGCCGACCCGCGAGACCACCTGGGTCGCGATCAGCGAGTTGCCGCCGAGCTCGAAGAAGTCGTCGTCGACACCGATGCGCGGCACACTGAGCACGTCGGCGAAGATCTGCGCCACGATCTGCTCGATCGGCGTTGTCGGAGCACGGAATTCGCGCACCTCGAACACCGGTGCGGGCAGCGCGCGCCGGTCCAGCTTGCCGTTGACGGTCAGCGGGATGGCGTCGAGCTGTACGAACGCCGAGGGCACCATGTACGCGGGCAGCTGTTCGCCGGCGAGCTGGCGTACCTCGTCGAGGTCGAGCCTGCCCTGTTCGGCGACGACGTAGGCGACGATCCGCTGTCCGCCGGGCTGGTCCTCGCGCACGATGACCGCGGCCTGGGCGATGCCAGGGACGGCGAGTACGGCGGCTTCGATCTCACCGAGCTCGATGCGGAAACCACGCACCTTGACCTGGTCGTCGGCGCGGCCGAGGTATTCGAGTTCGCCGAAACGGTTCCAGCGCGCGAGGTCGCCGGAACGGTAGAGCCGCTGACCCGCGTCCATCGGGCTGGCGACGAAACGGGTGGCGGACAGGTCGGGGCGACCGAGATAGCCGCGCGCCAATTGCGGTCCGGAGACATACATTTCGCCCGCGACACCGACCGGCACCGGCCGCAGTCGCGAGTCGAGCACGTACACGCTCAGTCCGGCGATGGCGCGACCGACGATCGATCCCGATGCCTCGGCGATGGTTTCGGCGTCCAGGGCACGGTAGGACACGTGCACGGTGGTCTCGGTGATGCCGTACATGTTGACCAGCAGCGGGCCATGGGCGTTCGGCCCGTGGCCGTCGCCGTGCCTGGCTACCCAGTCGCCGAGACGACGCAGCTCGAGCGCCTCGCCGCCGAAGACGACGTAGCGCAGGACAAGGGGGTCCTGGCCCGGTCCGGCGTTGCGATCGGCCTCGGCCAGCTGGTAGAACGCCGACGGGGTCTGGTTGAGCACGGTGACCCGCTCGGTCCGCAGCAGGTCGAGGAACTGCTCGGGCGAACGCGAGGTGAAGTAGTCGACCACGACGCAGGTGCCGCCGAACAGCAACGGCCCCCACAGTTCCCACACCGAGAAGTCGAAGGCGTAGGAGTGGAACAGCGTCCACACATCGTCGGGGCCGAAGCCGAAATCGCGGTCGGTGTTGGCGAACAGGCGCACCACATTGCGGTGGGCGACCGCGACACCCTTGGGGCGGCCGGTCGAGCCGGAGGTGTAGATGACGTAGGCGACATTGTCCGGCGAGAGCGGGGCGAGGCGATCGGCGTCGGTGATCGGCGCGGCATCGACATCGTCGAAGTCACCGAGTACCAGCACGGGCAGACCATCGGCCAGCTCGACCTCGGAATCGGCATCGATGACGACGCTGGTCGGTCGCGAATCCTCGAGCACGTAGGCGATGCGCTCGGCCGGATAGGTCGGGTCGACCGGCACGTAACCCGCACCGGTCTTGACCACCGCGAGCAACGCGACAACCAGGTGCAGCGAGCGCGGCAGGATCACCGCGACCAGCGACTCCGGCCCGGCGCCGTCAGCGATCAGCTTGCGCGCCAAGGCATTCGCACGCTGATCGAGTTCGGCGTAGGTCAGCGACTCGTTGCCGTAGCGGGCGGCGATATTGTCCGGATGCGCCGCGACGGCGGATTCGAACAGATCGACGAGGGTGACTTCACGGTCGGCGAAGCGTCCGGTGCCACCGTCGGGCGCGGAGCTGACCCACTCGTGGGCGACATCGCGGCGTTCCTCGGCCCCGAGCAGATCGATATCGCCCACCGCGACCGCGGGATCGACGGTGATCGCGCGCAGGATCGAGAGCAGCCGGTCGATGAACGACTGCACCGTCTCGGTGTCGAACAGATCGGTCGCGAACTGGGCGACCGCCGCGAGACCCTGCGGTGCACCCCCGCTGCTGTGCTGTTCGGTGATGGTCCACTGCAGGTCGAACTTGGCGATCGCGACCTCTAGCTCGTCGGCGCTGACCGTCAGACCGGGCAGTTCGAGCTCGGCGTGCGACATCTCCTGGAACGACAGCATCACCTGGAACAGCGGGTGGCGTGCCTGCGAACGGGTCGGGTTGAGCACGTCGACGAGCCGCTCGAACGGCACATCGGCATTGCCGAACGACGCCAGGTCGGTCTCACGGGTCCGGGCGAGGAAGTCGGCGAAGGACAGGCCGGGGTCGACATCCGAACGCAGCACGAGGGTGTTGACGAACATGCCGATCAGGTCGTCGAGCGCCTGCTCGCCACGTCCGGCGATCGGGGTGCCGACCGCGATGTCGCGGGTGTTCGACAGCCGCGACAGCAGCACCGCCAGCGCGGCGTGCAGGACCATGAACAGGGTGACGCCTTTGGCACGGGCCAATTCGATCAGTTCGGCGTGTAGGTCGGCATCGATATCGAAGCCGAGTTGCGCGCCGTGAAAACTCTGCCGCTGCGGGCGAATTCGATCGGCGGGCAGGTCGAGCTGGTCGGGCAGACCGTCGAGGGCACGGCGCCAGTAGTCGATCTGGCGGGCCGCGATGGACTCCGAGTCGGATTCGGCGCCGAGCAGTTCGTGCTGCCACACCGTGTAGTCGCGGTACTGGACGGGCAGCGGCAGCCAGCTCGGCGCCGCGCCCGCGGCACGGGCCAGGTAGGCCGCGGCGACATCGCGCGCCAGCGGGCCGAAGGAGAAACCGTCGGCCGCGATGTGGTGGACGACGAAGGCGACCGCGTACTCCGGTGTGCCCGCGCCGTGACCGGCGGCGATCGCGGAGCGTGACCACGCAGAGCCCTCGGGGGCGGCGCCGTTGGACTCAGTAGATCCGCCGGTGACCTCGAAGATCTGCACGCGGATGGGCAGTTCGAGGGTGACGTCGAAGCCGGTGGAGGCGAAGGTGATCAGCTCGGCGTGCAGCGACGAGCGGTCGATCGGGGTCACCGTGATGCCCAGATCGAATTCGTCGGCGCCGAGCACCTGCTGGAAGCCCCCGTCGGCGTCGGGGAAGATGGTGCGCAGCGATTCCTGGCGCACCACAACATCATTGAGCGCCGCGATCAGGGCGTCGACGTCGACGCGGCCCTTCATCCGCACCACGAAGGGCAGGTTGTAGGTGGGCGCGGCGGGGTCGAACTGGTTGATGAACCACATCCGCTGCTGAGCCAGCGACAGCGGCACCCGCTCGGGATGCGGCTGCGCGACCAGCGGCGGCCGCGCGACGGAAACATCGGCGGGCGTGGCGGATTCGGCCCGCAGGGCCAGTCCGGCCACGGTCGGGGTCTCGAACAGGGCGCGCACACCCAGCTGGATGCCGAAGGCGGCGCCGATGCGGGCGACGACCTGGGTGGCGACCAGGGAGTTGCCGCCGAGTTCGAAGAAGTTGTCGTCGGCGCCGACCCGTTCCTGGCTGAGCACATCGGCGAAGATGCCCGCCACGATCTGCTCGGCGGGGGTGCGCGGGGCGCGGAAATCGCCTGCGGCAGCGGTGAAGACGGGTTCGGGCAGGGCCTTGCGGTCGAGCTTGCCGGAGGTGTTGAGCGGGAACGCGTCGAGCACCATGATCGACGCGGGGACCATGTAGGCGGGCAGCTTCTCGGACACGAAGCGGGTGAGCGTCGCCGGGTCGGCGGACTGGCCCGGTGCGGGCACGATGTAGGCCACGAGCTGCTGGCCGGTCGCGGTGTCGACCACCAGAACCGCGGCCTGGCTGACGGTCGGGTGCGCGAGCAGGTCGGTTTCGATCTCGCCGAGCTCGATACGCTGACCACGGAACTTGACCTGGAAGTCGGTGCGGCCGATGTATTCCAGGACGCCGTCGGCGTTCCAGCGCACCAGGTCGCCGGTGCGGTACATGCGCTCGCCCGGGGCGCCGACGGGGTTGGCGACGAAGCGATCCGAGGTCAGGTCGGGTCGTCCGCGGTAGCAGCGGGCCAGCTGACGGCCCGCCAGGTACAGCTCACCCGGGGCGCCGATCGCGGCCGGGCGCAGCCGCGAATCCAGTACGTAGACTTCGACATTCCACTCGGGGATACCGATCGGCACCTGGGTGGTGTCGGCTTCGGTTGCCTCCCAATAGGTCACCGAGACCGCGGCCTCGGTGGGGCCGTAGAGGTTGTGCAGGCCGGCGTCGGAGATCGCGCGCAGACCTGCGGCGGTCTCGGGAGGCAGAGCTTCACCGATGACGAAAACCGCACGCAGCGTGGCGCATTGGACCTGCGTGGCATGGGAGACGAACACCGTCAGCATCGACGGGACGAAGTCGGTCACGGTGACGCCGTGGCGTTCGATCATGTCCGCGACGTAGAGCGGGTCGCGATGGCCGTCGGGGCTGGCGATGACCAGCTTCGCGCCGACCATCAGCGGCAGGAAGTAGCCCCACAGCGAGACGTCGAAGGTGGTGGCGGTCTTCTGCAGGTAGACGTCGTCGGCGGTCAACCGGTACTCGTCGAGCATCCACAGCTCTTGGTTGACGATCGCGTGATGGGTGACCGCGACGCCCTTGGGGCGACCGGTGGAACCCGAGGTGTAGATGACATAGGCCGTGTTGTCCGGACGCAGCGGCGACAACCGGTCGGCATCTGTGAGAGGTGTGGCGTCGAAACCGGTCGTGTCGAGTCGATCGATCTCGACGCGGGCGACATTCTCCGGCAGATCGAGGTCGTCGCCGGTGGTCGTCAGAACGCAGACCGGTGCCGCGGACTCGAGGATGTAGGCGGTGCGGTCGGCCGGGTGATCCGGGTCGATCGGCACGTACGCGCCACCGGCCCGCAGCACGGCGTGCATGCCGATGACGAGGTCGAGCGAGCGGCGCATGCCGAGCGCGACGAGGGATTCCGGGCCAACACCGTCGGCGACCAGGAAACGGGCCAGCCGGTTCACCTTCGCGGCGAATTCGGCATAGGTGAGGGTTTCGCCTTCGAAGTCAAGGGCGATGTTGTCCGGGGTGAGCGGGATCTGCGCGTCGAGCAGCGCGGGCAGCGTGGTCGCGGGGACCTCGCGTGCGGCGTCGTTCCACTCGGTCAGCGAGCGTTCCAGCTCGGCAGTGCCGGTGACCGGCAGCTGCCACACGGGTAGCTCGGCGTCGGCGGCCAGGAAGCGGTCGAAGAACTCGAGGAACCGGCCGTGGTGGGTCTGCGCGTCGGCCGCGGAGTACAGGTTCGGGTTGGTCTCGAAGTCGATGTGGGAGCGGGTGCCACCGTGCGACTGATAGAAGTTGACGCCCAGGTCCTCGATGCTGCCCGTGGACAGCACGTTGAGCGTGCCCTCCATGTCACCGAAGCTCAGGTGGTTGTCGAACAGCATGATGTTGACCCACGGGCCGAAGAACTCCGTGGAGACCATGCCGTCGCCCGCCGAGTCACGGCGGATGTCCTCGTGCCGGTAGCGCTGGTGACGCAGGGCGCCGGAGACCTCGGTGGTCACCGAACGCAGCAGCTGCGCGACCGTGGTGTCGTGGCCCACGCGCAGGCGCAGCGGGACGATGTTGGAGGTCGCGCCGCCTGAGCGACGCATCACCGCGGTGGTACGGGCGGTGACCGGGAGGCTGAGGATGACGTCCTCGGTGCCGGTGATCTGGGCCAGGTAGGCCGCGAACCCGGCGATCAGCAACGGCGCGGCGGTGCTGTCGTGGCGGGCGATGGCCGCGGTGAGCAGTTCGTCCTGGGCGGGGCTCAGTGCGGCGCTGGTGACGTCGTTGACCGGCGAGGGCGGGGCCGAACGGCCGGTGAGGCTGCTGCCCTCTTCCAGGCCGGCAACACGCTGGGCCCAGTGTTCCTTGTCGGACTGGAAGCGGGTGCTGTCGCGGTAGACGACCTCGGACTCGTAGAGCGCACGCAGATCGGTGGCTTTGTTCGGTGGGGCCGGGGTGCCGGTGACCTCGGCGGTATAGAGCTGTGCCGTGCGATTGACGAAGTTGTTGGCGCCGAAACCGTCGAGCACGATGTGGTGGACGCGGGCATACCAGTACCAGCGGTCGTCGCTGAGCTGCAGCGCGGCTGCCTGCACGAGGCGGTCGCGGACGATGTCGAGCGGGCGGCTGTACTCCGCGCGCATCCACGCGGCGGCTGCCGCTTCCGGGTCGGCCTCGCCACGCAGGTCGACATAGATCAGCGTCGCGTCCTGGGTGGGGTCCACGGTCTGCATCGGCTCACCGTCGACCTCGACGATGCGCAACCAGCCCGATTCGAGGTCGGTGGCCGCGTCGGCGCTCGCACGCTCGAGCACGGCGACATCGAGGCGTCCACGCAGGTCGACGTACTGGGCGATGTTGATCGGCACCTGTGGGTCGACGTGCTGCGCGTACCAGATACCCAGCTGTGCGGGCGAGAGCGGGAAGTACTCCGAAGAGTCTCCACGTCCGTCACCAGTTTCGCCGTTTCCGCCGAAATCCAGCCGGTCCAACCCAAACCTCGCTTCCGGAACACCTGGGTAGGCGCTCCCCGACGACACCGGAACGCGAGCGCCCACCTAACTACCAGCGTGGCGCCCGCGTCTCGGGTTCAGTTCTCGAATCAATCAGGCAAAATGTCCATTGGCACTATCTATCGGCCGGGCCGGTCTCGTTACACGGCCGAGACCATGCACCCAACCGTCCACACCGACAGCGCCGGTCTACTCGTCGCAAACCATCGCACCAATCTACCGGTGCGCCCGCCCCGCAACCAACCACCTCCATAGCTGGCGGGCATCGCCCCAGGTGAGCCTGTCGAGGTGCGTTTGCTGACGCTTGTCTACGTCCTCACATCCTCGCCGCAGCCGCTGTGCACCGTGGGAACTGAGTGATGGATCACACCGAACGGTCTGCTGTTGAGGTGGCGCTCCCATCACACGTAGCCCGCACAGACCGCGATTCCGTGGACGGATCGATTGCCGCAAATGCGCCGAATCGTTCGACCGCGAGTTGGACACCTCACGAATTCCGTCGATAGCCTGCGCGAACAGGGGAGTTACCGAAAATAGCCAGGAGTACCGCCATGTTCGCCACCCGTTCACTGTCACTGACCGCCGCCGTCGCCGGCTGCGCTGTCGCCGCCGCGGTCGCCGCACCCACCGCCTCCGCGAGCTGGCCTCCGCACGGGCCGATGAACAGCTACTTCTTGGGCGATGCCCTCAATTGCTATGTCGACGTACGGCTGTCAGTCGAAGCAGATCCCACCGACGGTCGTCCGGTCGCGTTCGTCGAACCTGTCGGTATCCGGTCGACCATCCCTGGCCTGGCAGCGCCCGCGACCTGCTCGGCCACCCTGGGCGTGACGTGGACCGACGAGCGGAACAAGTGGACTGTGTTACCCAGTGGTGTGCAGCGTGTCGATGCGGGTCCGGGCACTGCCGAACGCTCCCGACTCGACTTGAATCTGCCGCCGGAGACGCGCGGCACCATGGTCAATTGGGTACCGCAGTCGGCGATCCTGGTGCAAGCGGCCGCGTACCCCGTGGGGTGGACCGCGGTGGGATACGGCGACATGAGCTGATCGTGCGCCGGTTCAATCCCTGACTTGCCGGACGCGGGCCGGGTCGTAGAGGTGGGACTGGGCGCAGTCGATCGACAGCGCCATCGCCCGGCCCACCAGGATGACCGCGGCTTGGCGTAGGCCCGCGGTTTCGACCTGGTCGGCGATGTCGGTCAGGGTGCCGCGCAGGACGAGTTGTTCGGGTTGGCTGGCGCGGTAGACGACGGCGACCGGGCAGTCCGCGCCGTACTCGGCGACCAGCTCCTCGGCGAGCGCTCTGATCCGGGTGATCGCGAGGTGCAGGACGAGGGTGGCGCCGGTGGCGGCGAAGTTGGCGAGGGCCTCGCCCTGTGGCATCGCGGTGGAGCGAGCCTGGGTTCGGGTGAGGACTACCGACTGGACGACCTCGGGGACGGTCAGCTCGGTGCCGAGGGCCGCTGCTGCGGCCGCGTAGGCGGGGACGCCGGGGGTGATGTCCCAGGCGACGTTGTGGGCGTCGAGTCTGCGGGTCTGTTCGGTGAGGGCCGAATAGATCGACGGGTCGCCGGAGCACAGGCGTGCCACGTCCTTACCCGCTTCGGTCGCGCGCACGAGGTGGTCGATGATCTGGTCCAGGTCCAGGTGCTGGGTGTCGATCAGTTCCGTGCCGGGGGCGCAGTGCGCGAGGACCTCCGGGTCGAGGTAGGTGCCCGCGTAGAGGCAGACCGGGCTCTCGCGCAGCAGGCTGACCGCTCGCACCGTGAGCAGGTCGGCGGCGCCGGGGCCTGCCCCGATGAAATGCACAGTCATGCACGGAAGTGTAGGGCGCTAGCCGATCACAGCGCCGGTGCGTTCGAATCGAAGGTGGCGATCCCGAGCGCCTTCCAAGCGGTGAGCAACTTCCCGTCACCGGACGCGGCAACCAGGTCAGGGTCCTCGAGTTGCGCAGCCGCCGCACAGTGGACGGCGTCGTCACCGCGCAGCGCATACCGCTCCGCGAAGGCAGCCGCCGATTCCGCCAGTTTCTCGTCCACCTCCGTCACGTTGATCTGTTGCCAGAAGTCGTCGCGCAGGCGCGAGGCAGCACGAAGCTGGGATTCGTCGAGTCGGCCCATCCGGCGTGCCTGAGCCAGCGCCGCTGCCGATTCCACATAGAGCAAGCGACACGACACAACATCATCGGCGAGGTCCCAAAAACGTTTACACGCAGCACTACTGGGCTCAGCAACCAGCAGCGGGATGAACGCGGAGGTATCGAGGTAGCCGATCACCGGCGCTGATCATCGATGAGATCGGAGACGATTCCACTGCCCTGAACCGGCTCTGCCGCAGGCTGCTTGCGCTTGCGGGCAGGCTGAACGCGGCCTTCTGCCCGCAGCTGCTCCAAAGCGGTCAGCCGATCAACGGGAACGATCCGGGCTATCGGCTTACCGTGATCGGTCACTGTCACAGTCCGACCTGCGCGCACATCGGCCAGATGGCTGCTGAGATGGTCTCGCAGGTCCCGCACACCGATCTCCATGACGCTCCTTTTGTGTCCATAAAACCCTCCCCAATTATAGCCACTTTTGCTGGTTATGGGCCGAGAGGCGCAGGCAAGTAGGTTCTGTATCGAACGGCGAGCGTCGGCGACGATGAGACGGGGGTCCGCGATGCGGGTTTCGAGCAGGACCGGTGGAGTGCGCAGCTCGGGTGCTTGCGTGGTGATGGTCGTGGCCGCGATCTCGGCGGCAGGGTGTGCGACGGACACGGTTGTCGGTCAGGCCACCGCCGCTGTCGACAGCTTCGCTCCGACCGAGGAAAACCAGGATCCCTCGATCCGGATTCCAGGCGTCGTCATCACCGAGATCGCGCCCGGACAACAACACGTGCTGCGCACCCAGCGAGTCGCCTATCCGACGATTCCCGCAGTCGGCGGACCGCACGATTCCCAGTGGGCAGCCTGCACCGGCGTCGTCTACGCCAAGGCACTGCGCACCGAGAACGCGGTGCACTCCCTCGAACACGGCGCGGTGTGGATCGCCTACGACCCTGCGAAGGTGAGCGCGCAGGATCAGGCGACGCTGAGCGCCAGGGTGACCGACCGGCAGTACACCCTCATGTCACCCGTCCCCGACATGGACCACCCGATCTCGCTGCAATCGTGGGGCCACCAACTGCCCCTCGACTCCGCCGACGACGAACGCATCGACCAGTTCATCGTCGCTCTGCGCGAAAACCCTTACACCACACCGGAAGTCGGCGCGACCTGTTCGTCGCCCCTGTTCGACCGCAACGATCCCCCGCCCTACGACCCGACGCCCCCCGGTCCCGACGCCGTCCCGATGCCTCGCTAGCCGGTCATATCGAAGTGCGCGATGACCTTCGTCGGCCGCACGCGCACCACGAGTTCACCGGGCACCCCGTTGCGCTTCCCGAACTCCTCCGCCTTGTCCGCACCCATATACCGGGCGGCGATGGCGGTCGCGGTGCGCACCAGCTCGTCGAGGTCCTCGGACAATGTCACCGTGCCCTGCACCTCGACCAGCGCATACGGCGGCTCCTCGAGATCGACACACAGCGCCACGCGCGGATCACGCGCGAAAGCCCGCCCCTTCGCCGTCGCCTTGCCCGTATTGAAAACCAGCTCGTCGCCCTCGACGATGAACCACACCGGCGTCACCAACGGCCGACCGTCCTTCGCGACGAACGCCACCTTCCCCGTTCGCGTGCCGTAGGAAAGAAACTCACGCACCTTGGGATCCGACAAAGAGGCCATCTACTCAATGTAAACGCAGATGGCGCGCAGGCGCCGAAGGCGAATCAGCATGTCGAGGAGTCAGATCGCGCCGCTTTCGCGTGCTGTCGCCACGGCGGAGGTGCGCGACTTCACGCCGAGTTTGGCGTAGATGTGGACGAGGTGGGACTTGACCGTTGTCTCGCTGAGGAACAGTTGTTTGGCGATGTCGCGGTTGGACAGGCCCGCGGCGACGAGGCGCAGGACTTCGACTTCGCGGGGGCTCAGGGTGGTGTCGGCGCGGCGGACTCTGGTCATCAGCCGGGAAGCGACGGTTGGGGAGAGAACGCTTTCGCCTGCCGCGGCGGCCCGGACGGCGGCGAGGAGTTCGGTGGGCGGGGTGTCCTTGAGGAGGTAGCCGACGGCGCCCGCTTCGATGGCGCCGAGGATGTCGGCGTCGGTGTCGTAGTTGGTGACCACCAGGACGTTCGGTGGCGTGGGGAGGGCGCGCAACCCGGCGGTCGCGGAGGCGCCGGAGCGGCCGTCGCCGAAGCGCAGGTCCATCAGAACCAGGTCGACGGGGGTGGCGGCGCAGAAGGCAACTGCCGCATCGGCATCGGCGACATCACCGACGACGTGGACGTCGGCGGCGGCATCGAGAAGGGCCCGCAGGCCCGCCCGGACGATCGCGTGGTCGTCGGCGAGGAGTAGTCGGATCACAGGTCCGCGCCTGGCGGAAGGGCAGCCGAGCCGTCGGGAAACACGGAGCCGGATGCGGTCGTAGCGCCGAGCGGAAAGGACACCGTCACCGCGGTGTGGCCCGGTTCGGATTCGACTGTCATCGCACCACCTTGTTGCTCTACCCGGCTGCGCATCGCGGCCAGGCCGAACGCACCGGATCTGGGGTGGCGCAGCATATCCGGCTCGATCCCGATGCCGTCGTCGACGATATCCAGGTGTGCGTCGGTGTCGTCGTAGGTGAGGGTGACCCGCATGCGCTCAGCTCGCGCGTGCTGCACCACGTTGGCCACCGCGCTCTGCGCGATCCGCACCAGCGCCGCCTCGACCGGCATCGGCAGTCGTTGCGGCTCACCCTCGACGAGCAGCTGCGTGGTCAGTGTCGGCGACTGCGCGCGAAGGCAAATGCGTTCCAGCGCAACGGCGAGCGACTGTCCGTCCAGTGCCGCGGGCGACAATTCGTCGATGAGCCTGCGAGTTTCGGCCAGGTCCTCGGCGGCGGTCTCGCGCGCGAGCCGAATACGGTCCAGCGCAGGATGATCCGGTGCTGCCTGCTCGACCGCGTGCAGGAGCAATTGGATACTGCTCAACCCCTGGGCGACGGTGTCGTGGATCTCCTTGGCGAGGCGTTCGCGCTCGGCGAGCTTGCCAGCGGTCCGTTCCTGTTCCGCGAGAATCGCTCTGGTGCCGAGCAATTCATCGATCAACCGCTCCCGCTCGACCGCTTCGCGATGCAGCGCCTGATAGCCGAACCCGATCCCGATCGCCACCAGCGCGCCGAGCACCGGCCCCACCACCGCACCCGCCGACCAGCCACGATGCGCCGCGAACCCGAGCACGCCGACCGCCGTCGCCGCCACCACCGCGATCAGACTCCACGGCCGTGGCAGCAGGTGCAGGTAGACGAAGAACAACCCGAACGCCAGGTAGACCGCATCGGGGGTGAACGCGAGCAAAACCAGCCACAACACGGTCAGCGCCGCCAGCCACACCCACACCGCGCCATCGGGAACGGACGGTGAGAACTCTGCACCCGCGAAATACACCAGCAGCCACACCACCGTCAGCGCGACCACCGCGATGCCGTGACCGCCACCGCCGGGCAGCGACGCACGCACCGCGACCACCACCGCCAGCACCGTCACCAGCACATGCAGGCCGAGGCGCAGGGTGGTGACCACCGGGGTCAGGGGCGAGGAGTGCACGTCGACCAGCTTATGTGCGGCAACCACGCGGGCATCCATCGAAAGAAGTAACCGCCGCCAGACCTTGGATGGACGGCGTTTCGTGCGCCGGTGCGATGGCATCGGCAGTCGAGAACGACACAGTGGAGTCATGTTCGTCGCACTCCGAGATCTGCGCGCCGCCCGTGGCCGCTTCCTGCTCATCACCACGGTGGTGCTGTTGGTGGCGGTGCTGGTGAGCTTCCTCAGTGGCCTCACCGCCGGGCTCGCGCACCAGAACATCTCCGCTGTCCAGGGGATCGATGCCGACCGGGTCGTTTTCGCCGAGACCGGCGCCGATCCGTCCTTCGACTCGTCGGTGCTCACCGAGCAGCAGATCGCGCAGTGGGAATCGGCGGACGCGACCCCCATCGGTATCTCGCGAACCAGAGCCGAGCACGCCGGTGCCAGTCCGACCCAGGTCGCGTTGTTCGGCGGCGATCCGTCGGCATTCAGCAATCGCCCTGCTACCGGGCCCGGTGCGGTGGTGCTGAGTTCGGCGGCGGCGCGTGAACTGTCCGCGGGTGCCGGTGACGTCGTCGTGCTGGCCGGCCACGAGTTCACCGTCGCCGACGTAGCCGGCGACGAGTGGTACAGCCACACCCCCGTGATCTGGACGAGCTTGCCGGACTGGCAGGCGGCCAGCCCGCGCGCCGGTGCCGCGACCGTGCTCGCGGTGACCGGCGAGGTGCCCGGCGGCCTCGACGCCGAATCCGGTACACACTCGCTGCCCGCGCGGGACGCCGTCCAGGCGATCGGCTCCTACCAGGCCGAGAACAGCTCACTCACCCTGATGACTGTGCTGCTGTTCGCTATCTCGGCGCTGGTGATCGGTGCCTTCTTCACGGTCTGGACCGTGCAGCGCCAACCCGATATCGCCACCTTGAAGGCCCTCGGCGCGACCACCGGCTCGCTGGTTCGCGATGCTCTCGCCCAGGCCGCGATCGTGCTGACCGCCGGTGTCACGGCGGGCCTCGCGATCACTGCCCTCGCCTCACTGTTCTTGGGTGACGCGATGCCTTTCGTGCTCAGCCCGGCGACGACCCTGGTCCCCGCCCTGGCCCTGATCGTCCTCGGGCTCGCCGGTGCCGCTGTCGCCCTGCGCTTCCTGTTCACCACCGACCCGCTGACCGCGCTCGGCGCGACCCGCTGACGACAGCACACCGAAGGATCCACCGTGGCAATCACTCTCACCGACGTGACCCTCACCTACCCCGACGGCACCGACCGTCTCACCGCCCTCGATCGGGTGAATCTGCACGTCCCCGGCGGCACCATCGCCGCGGTGACCGGCGCGTCCGGTTCGGGAAAGTCGAGCCTGCTCGCCGTCGCCGCGACGCTGATCCGGCCCGATTCGGGCACGGTTGTGCTCGAAACCTCTTCGGCTACTACGGATCTCGCCACGTTGAGCCGCCGTGCGGCCGCCGCGGCTCGTCGGAATTCCATGGGCATCGTCTTCCAGCAACCGAATCTCATCCCGTCGCTCACCGCCGTCGAGCAGCTGGAAGTGACCGCCCACCTCGGCGGTCCGAAGCGGGCATCACGCCGTGAAACCACCACCCGCGCAAAGGAACTACTCGACGCGGTAGGCCTGGGTGAGCATGCGCACAAACGGCCCGCCCAGCTCTCCGGCGGCCAACGCCAGCGCGTCAACATCGCCCGCGCCCTGATGAACGACCCCGCCCTGCTCGTGGTCGACGAACCCACCAGCGCCCTGGACTCCGAACGGGGCGCCGCGATCATCGCCCTGATCACCAGCATCGCCCGCGAACACCGCGCCGCCACCATCCTGGTCACCCACGACCCGACCCACCTGCACCGCATGGACGCCGTCTACCGCATGACCGACGGCCACCTCACCGGTGTCACCGTCCCCGCGCCCGCCTGACCGTTCTGTCACCGCACGGGCGACGAGTCCGGCGCGTCCGCTCGGCGCAACCCACGCCGGCGGGCAGACTGGGCCCATGAGCGATCCGAGGCATCTCATCGTGGTGGATGCGGCCAATGTCATCGGCTCGCGCGCCAACGGCTGGTGGAAGGACCGGGCGGGTGCCGCGCGCAGGCTGCTCTCCGACGTGGCGACACTGACGACCAGCCTCCCGGAAACCACCGAGGTCACGGTTGTCCTCGAAGGCGCGGCCAAGGCCGCCGCCGACGGCGCCGAACCCTCCGCACCGCGAATGCGGGTGGTCCTCGCCGAACGCTCGGGCGACGACAAGATCGTCGACGTGGTCGCCGAAGCGAACTCCCACGAGCAGATCACCGTCGTCACCGCCGACCGCGAACTCCGCACGCGAGTAGAAGCCCACGGCGCCGAAACCGTCGGCCCCGGCTGGTTCTGGAGCCAGCTCGCCTGACCGCACTATCGCCGTTCGCGCTGCCTTGCTCACGCCGCACGAACGCTCATCTCGACGTGCATACCCGCGGCAACAACCATATTGACCAGCGCGTCCAAGCTGAACAGGCCGACCTTCCCCCGCATCAGATCCGACACGCGAGGTTGCGTCACGCCGAGTCTCTCGGCGGCCGACACCTGCGTCCAACCGGAACTCTCGATGTGCTCGGTCAGCGCGATCATCAACCGCGACCGCAGCCGCATGTTCTCCGCTTCCTGTGGGGTGTCCTCGATGGCATCCCACACGCTGTCGAACGTCTCGTCCGCCATCAGCGCTCTCCCTTCCCGCTTGCAACACCGGCCCGTGCGTATCGCTTCGTCGCCAGCGCCAGATCAGAATCCGATGTCTTCTGAGTCTTCTGAGTCTTCTTCTGAAAGCAGTGCAGCACAAGGATGCGGTCAGCGAGTTTCGCGACATATATGACGCGGAACGCGCCCGAGTCCTCACGAACTCGAATCTCGCACACCCCGAGCCCTACGGATCGCATCGGCCGCCAGTCCGTTGGCTCGAGGCCACGTTGAACGCGATCGAGTTGATAGCCACACTCCCGGCGGGCACCGAGAGGGAACTCGCGCAAGTCATCAAGTGCTGTGCCAACGAACTCCAGTCGCTTCACCAGACTCAGTATACAAATATTTGTATACTGAGCAAGGTGGCGCAGCCGAGCTGGTGAATCGCGCCTTCTCGCAGTCCCGGCCGGGGAGTGCTACGCGGCCGACAGTGCGGCCAAGGCCATTTGGCGTAGGACAGGGCGGGCTCGGGAGGCGCTGGCGGCGGAGGCGCTGTGGGGGGTGGAGTTGATCAGGCCGAAGGCGGCGTGGGCTTGGATTCGGGCGGTTTCCTCGGGGAGGGTGGGGGTCAGTTCGCGGAGGACGCCTACCCAGATTTCGACGTATTGGCGTTGGGTGCGGCGCAGGGTGCGGCGGTCGGGGGTGGGGACGTTGTCGAGGTCGCGGTCCTGGATGCGGATGAGTTCGGGGTTGCCGAAGGCGAAGTCGAGGTGGAAGTCGACCAGGGCGGTGAGTGCTGTTGCCGCCGAGGGGGATTCGTCGACTACCGCGCGTCCACCTGACAGCAGTCGCTCACTGACGCCGACGAGGAGTTCGACCAGCAGTGCCTCTTTGTTCGCGAAGTGGCGGTAGACGGCGGGGCCGCTGATGCCGACGGCGGCGCCGAGGTCGTCGAGGCGAACGCCGAAGAAGCCGCGGTCGGCGATGAGGCGCGCGCCCGCGGCCAGCAACTGTTCGCGACGCTGGGCCTTGAGCTGTTCGCGGCGGGTCACCTGAACAGGTTCGGTGGTCGACATTCCGGCGCCCCCTCTGGACAACTTGGTTAGTCAAGATTAACCTGAATTTCAGTTATTAGCGATTAACCGAATGAGAGAATGGCGCGATGACGGTTACGCAAGAGACCGAAGGCACCGCGGTGAGCAATCGCGACGCGCACGCCGCGCTGGTCGCGGACCTACAGCAGCGGTTGGCCACGGCCGCGCTGGGTGGTCCGCAGAAGTCGCGCGACCGGCATGTGGCCAGGGGCAAGCTGCTCCCCCGCGAGCGCGTCGACCAACTCCTCGACCCGGGTAGCCCGTTCCTCGAGCTGGCCCCGCTGGCGGGCAACGGCATGTACGACGACGAGTGCCCCGGTGCGGGCATGATCGCGGGCATCGGCCGTATCTCGGGACGTGAGTGTCTGATCCTGGCCAACGACCCCACGGTCAAGGGCGGCACGTACTACCCGATCTCGGTGAAGAAGCACCTGCGCGCGCAGGAGGTGGCCGCCCAGAACAACCTGCCGTGCGTGTATCTGGTCGAGTCCGGCGGCGGGTTCCTGCCGCGCCAGGACGAGGTCTTCCCCGACCGCGAGCACTTCGGCCGGATCTTCTTCAACCAGGCCAACATGAGCGCCAAGGGCATCGCGCAGATCGCGGCGGTCATGGGTTCGTGCACCGCCGGTGGCGCGTACGTGCCCGCGATGGCCGACGAAGCGGTGATCGTGCGCGACCAGGGCACCATCTTCCTCGGCGGCCCGCCGCTGGTGAAGGCGGCGACCGGCGAGATCGTCACCGCCGAGGATCTCGGCGGCGGTCTGCTGCACTCGCGCACCTCCGGCGTCACCGATCACCTCGCCGAGGACGACCGCGACGCACTGCGCATCGTCCGCAATATCGTTGCGACGCTTGGTCCCCGCCCGGAATCGCCGTGGGAGGTGCTGCCGAGCACACCACCCGCCAAGCCCACCGACGAGCTCTACGACGTCGTCCCCGTCGACCCGCGCACACCGTACGACGTGCACGAGGTGATCGATCGAATCATCGACGGCGAGAGCGGCTTCCAGGAATTCAAGGCCGAATACGGCAAAACCCTGGTCACCGGTTTCGCCCGCATCCACGGCCATCCCGTCGGCATCGTCGCCAACAACGGTGTGCTGTTCAGCGAATCCGCCATGAAGGGCGCGCATTTCATCGAACTGTGCGACAAGCGCAAGATCCCGCTGCTGTTCCTGCAGAACATCACCGGCTTCATGGTCGGCCGCGATTACGAGGCGGGCGGCATCGCCAAGCACGGCGCGAAGATGGTCACCGCTGTCGCGTGCGCGCGGGTGCCGAAGCTCACGGTGGTGATCGGCGGCTCCTACGGCGCGGGCAACTACTCCATGTGCGGGCGCGCGTATTCGCCCCGCTTCCTGTGGATGTGGCCGAATGCGCGCATCTCGGTGATGGGTGGCGAACAGGCCGCGTCGGTGCTGGCGACGGTGCGCGGCGATCAGCTCGACAGCGCGGGCAAGCCTTGGTCGGCCGAGGACCAAGAGGCGTTCAAGGCGCCGATCCGCGAGCAGTACGAGACCCAGGGCAACCCCTACTACGCGACCGCGCGCATCTGGGACGACGGCGTGATCGCCCCTGCCGACACCAGAACCGTGCTCGGCCTTGCCCTTTCGGTGTGCGCGCAAGCGCCGCTCGAACCCGTTTCCTACGGCGTCTTCCGGATGTGAGCCACATGCTGAACAAGAACCAACCCGTCGAATTCGATACCGTCCTGGTCGCCAATCGCGGCGAGATCGCGGTGCGAGTGATCAAGACCTTGCGCGCCATGGGTATTCGCTCGGTCGCGGTGTACAGCGATGCCGACGTCGATGCGCGCCACGTGCGTGAGGCCGATGTCGCGGTGCGGCTCGGGCCCGCGCCCGCTCGCGAGAGTTACCTGTCGATCGAGAAGGTCGTCGACGCTGCCGTGCGGTCCGGTGCACAGGCCGTGCATCCGGGTTATGGCTTCCTGTCGGAGAATTCGGCTTTCGCGGCCGCTCTCGCTGACGCGGGCATCGTGTTCCTCGGGCCGCCCGCGAAGGCCATCGAGGTGATGGGCGACAAGATCACCGCGAAGAAGACGGTGACCGCGTTCGGGGTCCCCGTGGTTCCCGGCATCGCCGAACCGGGGCTCACCGATGAGCAATTGATCGCCGCCGCAATGGAAATCGGCTATCCGGTGCTCGTGAAGCCGTCTGCCGGTGGTGGCGGTAAGGGCATGCGCCGGGTCGCCGATCCCGCCGATCTTCCTGCCGCGCTGGTCAGTGCCCGGCGTGAGGCCGGTGCGGCGTTCGGCGACGACACCCTGTTCCTGGAACGGTTCGTCAACCGGCCCCGCCACATCGAGGTGCAGGTCCTGGCCGACAAGTTCGGCAATGTGGTGCATCTCGGCGAGCGCGAATGCAGCTTGCAGCGCAGGCACCAGAAGGTGATCGAGGAAGCGCCGTCACCGCTGCTGGACGCGCAGACCAGGGCGCGGATCGGCGCCGCGGCGTGCAATACCGCGCGCAGTGTGGACTACGTGGGTGCGGGCACGGTGGAGTTCATCGTCTCGGCCGACCAGCCCGACGAATTCTTCTTCATGGAGATGAATACCCGTCTGCAGGTGGAACATCCGGTGACCGAGATGGTGACCGGGGTGGACCTGGTGGAGTGTCAGGTGCGGGTGGCCGCCGGTCAGAAGTTGGCGCGGACCCAGGATGAGATCCATCTGGTCGGCCATGCCATCGAGGCGCGTGTCTACGCCGAGGACCCGGGTCGCGGGTTCCTACCTACCGGTGGCACTGTGCTCGCGCTGTCGGAGCCGGAAGGTGCTGGCGTGCGGGTGGATTCGGGGATCTCGGTGGGCACTGTGGTCGGCAGCGATTACGACCCGATGCTGTCGAAGGTGATCGCGCGGGGCAATACTCGCGCCGACGCCCTCGCCGCGTTGGATCGTGCACTGGAACAGACTGTGCTGCTGGGTGTTACGAGCAACATCGAATTCCTGCGGTTCCTACTCGCTGACGACGATGTGCAGGCGGGCCGTCTCGACACCGCCCTGCTGGACCGCCGCGTCGCCGACTTCGTGCCCGCCGAGGCCACCGACGACGAATTCATCGCCGCAGCAACGTATCGCTGGCTCAACCGTTGGCCCGCCGAAGGTGCTGACCTGTGGTCGACGCCGTCAGGATGGCGCCTGGGCACACCGGCGCCGACCACTGTCCGACTCGCAGCAGGTGATCTTGTCCGCCACGTCTTCATCACGGGGACACCGGATTCCGCCTGCGTGTGGCTCGAACACGACGGCACTTCCGCGACCCCGACATCCGCGCCGGAGAAATTCACCGCTCTGCCCGCCGACGCGGCGGGTGTGGGCGGGCGCCCTGGCCGTGCGGAAAGGTCCGGCCTACCGTCGCTCGACCCTGCGGCGAGGTCGATGTCGGCCACCATGGCCGATGACGGACTGACCCTCACCCTGGACGGACTGCGCCGCAAGGTGCGCATCATCGAGGCCGACGATCAACTGTGGGTGCGTGGCGACGGTCGCGTGGCCGTACTGCGCGAGGTCGCCGAGGCGGCCGTCCGTGGCGACGCCGCGCACGTCGGCGATGCCGAAATCCGCAGCCCCATGCCAGGTTCGGTCATCGCGACGCCAGTCGAGAACGGCGCGATCGTGGCAGTGGGCGATCCGGTGATCGTGATCGAGGCCATGAAGATGGAGCACGCGCTCACCGCACCGGTCGCGGGCACGGTGGAGCTGCTCGCCGCCCCGGGCGCCCAGGTGAAGCTGGACCAGGTGCTGGTGCGCGTCATCGCCGCTCCCACGGACACCACCGACGCCGACAAAGCCACGACGAACGGCGCCACCGACCCCGACACGGCTGCCGGTGCGTCCGAGCCCGTCGGCGCGAAAACCGAGCACGAAGGAACCCCCGCATGACCGACTACCTCTCCACCGGCTCCCTCCCCGAGGAATACCGCCAGCTCGCACTCACCGTGCGCGACTTCGCCAACCAGGTCGTCGCGCCGGTGTCGGCCAAACACGATGCCGAGCACAGCTTTCCGTACGAAGTCGTGGCCGGTATGGCCGAGATGGGACTGTTCGGCCTGCCGTTCCCCGAGGAGTTCGGCGGCATGGGTGGCGACTACTTCGCCCTGTGCCTGGCGCTCGAGGAACTCGGCAAGGTCGACCAGAGCGTGGCCATCACCCTCGAGGGCGGCGTCTCGCTCGGCGCCATGCCGATCTACCGCTTCGGCAACGACAAGCAGCGCAACGAATGGCTGCCCCAGCTCACCAGCGGTCGCGCGCTGGCGGGCTTCGGCCTCACCGAACCCGACGCAGGCAGCGACGCGGGCGGGACCCGCACCACCGCTGTCCAGGACGGCGAGAGCTGGGTGATCAACGGCGCCAAGCAGTTCATCACCAACTCCGGCACCGACATCACCCGCCTGGTCACCGTCACCGCGGTCACCGGGCAGACCGGCGGCAAGAAGGAGATCTCCACCATCCTGGTGCCGACCGACACCCCCGGTTTCGTCGCCGAGCCCGCCTACAACAAGGTCGGCTGGAACGCCTCCGACACCCACCCGCTGAGCTTCACCGACGTGCGGGTGCCGCAGGAGAACCTGCTCGGCGAGCGCGGTCGCGGCTACGCCAACTTCCTACGCATCCTCGACGAGGGCCGCATCGCGATCGCCGCCCTGGCCGTCGGTGCCGCGCAGGGTTGTGTGGACGAGAGCGTGCGGTACGCGAAGGAACGGCAGGCGTTCGGCCAGGCCATCGGCCGCAACCAGGCCATCGCGTTCAAGATCGCCAGGATGGAGGCGCGCGCCCACACCGCGCGCACCGCCTATTACGACGCGGCCGCGCTGATGCTGGCGGGCAAACCGTTCAAGAAGCAGGCCTCCATCGCGAAGATGGTCGCCAGCGAGGCCGCGATGGACAACGCCCGCGACGCCACCCAGATCTTCGGCGGCAACGGATTCATGAACGAGTACCCCGTCGCCAGGCACTACCGTGACAGCAAGATCCTGGAAATCGGCGAGGGGACCACGGAGGTACAGCTGATGCTGATCGCACGGGAGCTGGGTCTGTGAACGCGCCTGATCACCGCGACGCGGACGCTGTGGGTACGGCTCGTCGCGTCGTGCAGCGCGGATTGTGGTTCGAGGAGTTCGAGATCGGCACGATCTACGAGCACCGGCCCGGCCGCACCATCACCGAGGCCGACAATGTCCTGTTCACCACGCTCACCATGAACACCCAGGCACTGCACCTGGACGCGGCCTTCGCCGACGCCCAGCCGCCGTTCAACCAGCGCCTGGTGAACTCGATGTTCACGCTGTCGACGCTGGTCGGGCTCTCCGTCGCCCAGCTCACCCAGGGCACTTTGGTCGGCAACCTCGGGTTTTCCGAAATGACCACGCCCGCACCGCTGTTCCACGGCGACACGATGTACGCCGAGACGCTGGTCACCGACAAGCGCGAATCGAAAAGCCGTACCGGCGAGGGCATCGTCAGCTTGGCGCACACCGCACGCAATCAGAACGGCGTGATCGTGGCGACCGCGGTGCGCAAGACATTGGTCCGCAAGGCACCCACAGCATGAGCGGCCGGGTAACCACGGTCGCGCCCGACTACCCGCACGGTCAGTGGCACTGCACCGGCACCCGTCGAAAGGACGCAGTATGAGCTGGCAGCCGAGTGGTCCGGCGTGGCTGTTCTGCCCGGCGGACCGCCCCGAGCGCTTCGCGAAAGCCGCAGCGGTGGCCGATGTGGTGATCCTCGACCTCGAAGACGGTGTCGCGGCGGGCGACAAGGCCGCAGCCAGACAGGCACTCCTCGACACTCCACTCGACCCGCAGCACACCGTGATTCGCGTCAACGCCGCCGACACCGACGAGTGCGCGGCCGACCTGGCGGTGCTCGCGCAGACCGCCTACCGCCGGGTCATGCTGCCCAAATGTGAATCGGCAGAACAGGTTCGCAGCCTCGCGGATTACGAGGTGATCGTGCTGGTCGAATCGCCGCTGGGCGCAGTGCGGGTCGCCGAATCGATGCAGGCCGACAATGCCATCGGCGTGATGTGGGGCGCCGAGGACCTGGTCGCGGGCCTCGGCGGCAATTCGAGCCGGAAGGCCGACGGTGGCTACCGGGATGTCGCACGCCACGTCCGGTCGTCAAGCCTCTTGGCGGCCAAGGCATTCGGCCGCTTCGTCTTGGACTCGGTGTATCTGAACATCAAGGATCTCGACGGTCTCGCCGCGGAGACCGCCGACGCTGTCGCCGTCGGATTCGACGCCAAGGTCGCCATCCACCCGAACCAGGTCGCCGTGATCCGCGACGGCTACGCCCCCGACCCGGCCGAGCTCGACTGGGCGCACCGGGTGCTGGCGGAGGTGCCCAACCACCGGGGCGTCTTCGCGTTCGAGGGCCGTATGGTCGACGCACCGGTACTCCGGCATGCCGAGCAGATCGTTCGGCGAGCGGGCGTGCCGGGCTGAGTATCGGGGTAACCAGCTGCCGATATCCGAAGTAGTCCAGTTCGAGGAGGACATCCGGTGCAACCGCAATGGGTACCGAACGCACACGACATCGCGTCAGCCCGCATCACCGACTTCGCCACTTTCGTCACGGCGCGAACCGGCATCGAATACCCCGACTACCAGGCCCTGTGGCAGTGGTCGGTAGCTGACGTCGAGGGCTTCTGGCAGGCGGTGTGGGACTACTTCGAGCTCGGTGAGACCGCGGGCGACGTGCTGGCCTCGCGGGAGATGCCCGGCGCGCAGTGGTTTCCCGGCACCCGGCTGAACTATGTCGACCAGGTCATCCGCATGGCGCAGTTCGGCCACCCCGCGATCATCGCCCTGCACGAGGACGCCGAGCCCAGGGAGATCCTGTGGTCGGATCTGATCGAGCAGGTCACCGTTTTCGCGCGGACACTGCGTGAGCAGGGCGTCGAAGCCGGTGACCGGGTGGTCGGCTATCTGCCGAACATCCCCGAGGCGATCGTCGCCTTCCTCGCGACCGCCAGCATCGGCGCGGTGTGGAGTGCGTGCGGTCAGGACTACACCGCCAAGGCGGCACTGGACCGGCTCGGCCAACTCGACCCGAAGGTGCTGGTCACCGCTGACGGCTACCGCTTCGGCGGCAAGGAACACGACAAGCGTTCCGATATCGCCGCACTCCAGGACGGACTGGATCTGAGTGCGACAGTGGCGGTTTCGCAGCTCGGGCTGGACGTGCCCGATGCGATGTCATGGACGGACGCTGTAGCCGACGCCGGGCTCGGGGTAATCGAAACTGTCCCTGTCGATTTCGACCATCCGCTGTGGATCGTGTTCTCCTCCGGCACCACCGGGCTGCCGAAGGGCATCGTCCACGGCCACGGCGGCGTTCTCCTCGAGCACCTGAAAGCCGTTGCCCTGCAGTCGAACATGGGTCCTGACGACACGTTCTTCTGGTACACCAGCCCGAGCTGGATGATGTGGAACTTCCAGGTGGCGGGCCTGCTGACCGGCACCACCGTCGTCACCTACGACGGCAGCCCCGTCGCGGGCGGGCCGGATGCCCTGTGGCGCCTCGCCGCCCAGGTGGGTGCCACCGTTTTCGGTACCAGCCCCGGCTATGTTCTCGGCTGCATCAAGGCGGGCTCCGTGCCCCGTGTCGATCACGACCTGTCCGCCCTGCGCTCAGTCGGCATCACCGGGTCGTCACTGCCGGTGTCGAGTGCGCTGTGGCTGAACGAGAATGCGGGCGAACATGTTCAGGTGAATTCGATCAGCGGCGGCACCGATGTGGTGTCGGCGTTCGTCGGCGGTGCGCCGACCGTGCCGGTGTGGCCGGGTGAGCTCTCGGCGCCGTATCTCGGTGTCGCCCTCGATGCCTTCGACGAGCAGGGCCAGCCCGTGCGCGGTGAGGTCGGCGAGCTGGTGGTCACCGCGCCCATGCCGTCGATGCCGGTCAGCTTCTGGCGCGATGACGACGGAAAGCGCTACCACGCTGCATATTTCGATACCTATCCCGGTGTGTGGCGCCACGGCGACTGGATCACCCTCACCGAACACGGCAGCATCGTCGTGCACGGCCGCTCCGATTCCACCCTCAACCGCCACGGCATCCGGATGGGCAGCGCCGACATCTACCAGGTCGTCGAACAGTTCCCCGAGATCGCCGAGGCCTTGGTGATCGGCGCCGAACAACCCGACGGCGGCTACTGGATGCCCCTGTTCGTCGTGCTCGCCCCCGGCGCGGAACTGTCCGAAGACCTGAAAACCCGCCTGGCCACCGCGATCCGCACCGAGGTCTCCCCCCGCCACGTCCCCGACGAGATCCGCGAAGCCCCCGGCATCCCGCACACCCGCACCGGAAAGAAACTCGAAGTCCCCATCAAGAAGCTCTTCCAGGGTGCCGACCCCGCCCGCGTGGTCGAACGCAGCGCCGTCGACGACCCGGCACTGCTCGACTGGTATGCCCGGATCACCCCGCCCGACAAGGGCTAATACACTTGAACTATGAATGTCAGCGATACTCGTGGGGCGCGTGGGGTAGCTGGGACTGAAGTGAAGCGGCGGCCGAAGAATCGCCGGGCGCAGATCGCCGCGTCGTCGGCGGTGGCGTTCGGGGCCGCCGGGTATCACGGAGTGAGCATGGAGGACATCGCATCCGGGCTGGGGATCAGTTCGGCCGCGCTGTATCGGCACTACCCCAGCAAGTACGCGTTGTTCCGGGAGGAGTTACTTCGGGTCGGGCAGGCGTTCACCGCGTCGGTGGTGGTGTCGGCGCAGGACACACTGCCCGCGGCACAACGGTTGCGGCACATGTTGACCGGGCTGATCGGCGCGACGGTCGAGAATCGCGCGACCGTGCGACTGGTGCGGTGGGAGGGTCGCTACCTCGAGCCGGCGGATCGGGTGGTGCTCGACGAACAGAAGAGCTCGGTGCTGGTCGCGCTCGACGAACAGTTGGCAGCTCTGCGACCCGAATTGACCACGGCTGAGCAGCGAATGGTCGCCACGGCGATTCTCGGCGTGGTCACCAGCATCGCCGATCACCACGCCGCGCTGCCCGTTCGCACGCTGAACAAGCTGCTCAGCGCGGCGTGCATGGCACTGACCGACACCGAATTGCCACCTGCCGCAATCATTTCCGAGCAGGGCGCCCGTGCCGAGATCCCGGCTTCGTTCAAACACGAACTGCTGCTGCGCAAAGCGGTGGAGCTGTTCCACGAACGCGGGTACCCGAACGTGAGCGTGGAGGACATCGCCTCGGCGGCCGGGCTGTCGGCGGCGTCGGCGGTGTACCGGTTCTATCGCGGCAAGAGCGACATTCTCGCTGCGGCGTTCCGTCGGGCGGCGGATCGCGTGTCCGGGGCGATCGGGCCCGCGGTCGCGAGCACGCCCGACAGTGGCGCCGCGCTGGGTGTGCTGGTCGATCAGTTCGTCGCGGACACCTTCGACGAGCGGGCGCTCGCCGTCGTCTACTACGCGGAGTTCGGGCACGTGCCCGCCGAGGAACGCGCGGTCCTGCGCAATATCCAGCGGTTGAGCGTGCAGGAATGGGCGCGGCTGGTGCGCGATGTGCGCCCGGAACTGTCCGCGGCCGAGGCTCGCTTCCTGGTGCACGCGGCATTCGCGATGGTGATCGACCTCGGTCAGGCGTTCGGCGACGACCCGATCGCGGGCCGGGCCAGGGTGGGTTTCCTGATGCGGCGGGTACTGCTCGGCTGAGGCCGAGCATCCGCCGGATGAGGCAGTTCACCCGTTGCGGATGAGGTGGGCCGTTCCCTGACCGGCATACGCTCGGCGATCAGGCCGTCGAACGGAGCGTGAATGGATCCACGCGCGAGTGCGCTGACCAGGCGATCATTGCTCGGGCTCGGCGCCGCGGTCGCCGCGGGGGCGTTGCTGCCCGGGTGCGGTGGCGAACCGTGGTCCGGGCCTGCGCGCACGACCGGTCGCCCGGATGTCCTCGCCCTGGCGATCGAGGCCTACATCTTCGGTTACCCGATGATCATGCTCGACATGATGCGCGCGGCCAGCGGGCCGTCCAACACCATCGAGCACAGCGTGCTGCCCGATCCGCACGACCGCGGAGTGGCCAGACTCAGCCACGACATGGTGTATTCGCAAGCCTGGCTCGATCTCACCGACGAGCCGATGGTGCTGCAGATTCCGGGGATGGAGCCGGATCGGTACTGGCTGTTCCAGCTGATCGACGGCTGGGCCGACACGGTGCACGACCTGTCCAGCAAGACCCCGCGGACCACAGTCGAGGGACCGCCGTTCACCTATGTCGTCACCGGCCCGCAATGGACCGGCGACGTGCCCTCGGTGATGACCCGCCTGCACATGCCCTCGGCGTTGTGCACGGCCGTCGGCCGGATCCAGATCAACGGCACCGCGGACGCACCGAAGGTGAACCAGTGGCAGCAGCAGGTGAAGCTGATCCCGTTGAGCGCCTGGATGCGTGGCGAACTCGACCGCACGGTCAGCCGCGTCCACCCGATCGACCGCGGACCAGAACCGCCGGTGAAACGCATCGCCGCGATGGACGGTCGCACCTACCTCGATCGCCTGTGCCGGGTCATGCTCGCCGATCCGCCCGCCGACGCCGACGCACCCCTGATGGACAAGATCGCCGCGATCGGCGTGCTCCCCGGCGGCACTGTCGACGACCAACTGACCGAGGTGCTCGACGAGGCGGTCCGCCAGGCCCAGCGCCGCATCATCGACTGGACCGACCCCACCGCCCGCCGCGTCAACGGCTGGGAAATCCCCATCGACCTGGCGAGTTTCGGCACCGACTACCTCCGCCGCGCCGCCAACACCCTCTACACCCCCGGCCTGGCCCCCATCCGCGACATCCTCTACGCCAACCAGCAGGCCCCCACCACCGACGACCAGGGCCGCCCGCACCGCTACCGAATCCGCTTCGCCCCCGGCCAATGGCCACCCGTCGACGCCTTCACCTCGATCACCGCCTACGACACCCAGGGTTTCCTCGTCCCCAACCCCGCCCAGATCTATTCCGTAGGCCACTTCCCCGCCGCCGTCCCCGCCCCCGACGGATCCGTGGAATTCGCTGTCCAACAAGAAGACCCGAGCCCAACCATCCCCCAAGCCAACTGGCTCCCCATTCCCGAAACCGGCGATGTCATCCTTACCCTTCGCCTCTACGCGCCCCGCGAGGCAGCACTCGAGGGGAAGTGGGAGCCGCCACCGATGACCCGAGTCGACTGAAGCTGTCCGGACAGTCCCATCATTGAGGATTAAGTAGCTGTAACGGATACACCTGTGCAGCCTCACAGTCGAGCAACGCCCGAGCGTTAAGTGCGCCCCTGATAGTTTCCGATGCAGACCTTCATAGAGGCCCGATGGATTCCTCGACCGCAGTCGATCCGTGGAAGAATTAGCCTTTTGCTATCGGATTCACGCCGAACTTCGACGGGAGAAATCAATGGGAAAGTTGATGACGGCCGCAATTGGGTTGGGCTTATGCGCTGCGGCGACATATATACCGGCCGCGTCGGCGGCGCCCGACACTGTCAACAATATGGGCGAAACGGTGGTGGTGCCGGTGGTAACGGAGCACGGCACGCCAACTTCGACAACCACTTCGATTACCGCATCCAATTGGGAATGCGGGAACTCTGTAATTGGTCCAATCTGTACAGTATCGGTATTTTTCTCGCACAATGGCTCAGATGCCGCGGATACATCGACAATCAATTATAGACTTTCTTTTCCAGGCACCGAAAACATTGCCGCAACGACGGTTCCTGATATCGGCGTGCTCTACGATGGTGACCGAAAGGGCGGCTTCGCAACATTTGATATATCGGGTGTTTCGCAAGGTTCGGGGGAACTGATCCTGCGTGGCGACTTTTCTGGGAACGTGCTCGGCAGATGGGCATTGCCTAACTGATTGAGCACAGGTCCCGCCATCGGTGCCGGTCAGACCCGTGAATCGACTGTCAATTGGTCCCACTCGATGACTATCCGGAATGGGCTGGTGACATCGACCGCTAGTCCGTGTCCATCTCTGTGGGTGGTTTCCACGTGCGCGTAGGCCTGCTTTCGGGCCTCGAAAACGTAGCGTTCGACGCTCACCGCGCCGATCTTGTCGAACTCGACAATCCAGTAGTGCGGGATGCCCGCGTCGGCGTAGTCAGCCATCTTGTGGATTCGATCTCGACGCGCCGAGCAGGGCGAGACCACCTCGACCACGATGAAGACTCCTCTTGCGATGAGCCGGTCGAAGTCCTGCGGGCAGCGGTTGACGACGACATCGGGGATGCGCGCTGTGGGCGGCCCCTCCCACAGCAGCACACTGGTTTCGGTGTTGGTCTCGATCAGGTATCGCCGCTACGTCGCATCTCCTCCACCGCCGATACCTCGACGGCGTTGGACAGACAGCTGGCCACCTGCTGGTGACAACTGTCACGTTGCTCTCGAGGAACGACGTAGCCATCGACAATCTCCAGGTTGCGCTGATCTGCCTCATCGATGTCGAGGTACTGTTCCCAGGTGATCGAGGAGTCCTGGAACCGGCCGCGCCACGGAATCGACATACGACGAGGCTAGTAGCGCGCACCTCATGCCGACCTGAGGCTATCCGGATCCGCACAGCGCTACGAGCCACCCTGGTGCTGGCCGGAAATCTGGGTCTGGTCTGTACGGAAAGCCTCGACAGAAATGGCGGGCGCGGCGCGCGACATCGCCGCGAACTCCGCCCGAGATACGAAACGCCTACAGTTGTGCAGGGGAATCAGTTTACCGATCCGATGTCCATCACGGGTGACTACGAATGCCTGCCCTTTCTGGACGGCATCCATGATCTCCTCCGACCGATCACGTAGATCGCTGTCGGTGATGTGTTGTGGCCGCATACTTCCAGCGTAGGTCTCCTGCGATCGGTAAGGGAGCCCACGCTCACACAGATACCGCGACGGCCGTCCGCGTGCGGATCTCGCTGATGATCGGAGTGAGCAGATCCGTTTCGACTTCGGAGGAGCGCACAGTGATCAGCAACGCGTAACGAACCGGCCGATCTGCCCTGGCAGCCATATCCTGCCGTGTCCACCACCCACCCGCTGGATACACAGCAACGCACCCACGATCAGCGAGATCGCTCGCCGAGCCTTCCCACATGTCAGAGCACAGACTGCCGCGCTGGCGCTGCTTCGGGCCGAGAAGCCATCCGGAGTCAGCTTTTGGTTTACCTTTCCTGCCTGCTCGCGCGGTGTGCGCACCGTCAGCTGCCGCATCGTGAGATACACGCAGCTGGAAGTCGTCAACTGCTTCGCCGGTCCGTGGGAGGTCGAATCGCAACTCGTGTGACGGGTACACAAAGCGGTCACGCCAGCCCTGGCCACCGACCCACGGCTCGACGAAGTACGACAGGGTTACGCGCAGTCGCACCCGCTCCTTTCCCATGCTGCGGAGTACGTCGATCGGCCACGGCAGCTCGTGAACCCGCATGTGAGCGAGCGACAGCTTCTTGCCCTTGTCTTTCTGCAGTGGCAAGAACTCCTCGTCTGCGATCAACGTCAGGTCATGCGCACTGCTGTTCAGAAGGCGATCCTCTGCAGGCACACCCCAGCCGTATCTGCGCAGCAGAGCACCAACGTCGGTTTTGACCCCTTTCGTCTTGAATGCATCGGCAGCCTCGAACCGCTGCCACATAGCCGGAGTCCATTCCGAGCAGTGCACTAGCAGGCCGCGCACAGCTTCTGCGCCCAAGTTCGGGTAGCGATCCATGACAAGCGCGGCAAGCCGCGCGGCGGCCGCGGTCGCCGGACTTGTCGCGTGGACGGCGTGGACCAGCGGAAACGGTCCACGTGAGGTCGTCAGGACGCCGTGGCTCGGTCGGCATTCCGTATCGAGTTCGCCGTCCGGCCCTGCCTGCGCCAAGAGGTTCCCACCCTCCATCACGATGTCGGGCTTGTTCGGCCAGCGGGCATCCAACGGCACTCCGGTGCGGCTGAACGGTGACAGCTCACCACCTACCGCAAGCGGCCGCCATCCGGAGTGCGCCGACCCGTTCTCCGGATGGTGAGCAAGATCGGTGTATGCGCCGACCGTGATCGCATTCCAACTCTGCGCCGGGTCTTCCACCGGCATCAGGTCACTACGAGTCAGATGATCATGACCGTGGTCTTTGCGTACGTTGCCTGCCGAGATCAGGAACAGGCGACTCGGCCCGGGCTGAGCCACAGTAAGCAACTCGACGTTGCCATCCGCAGTGACCGACACATCGTGACCGAACGCCAGGGCGTCCACTGTCGTCGACCATGCTGTCGGTTCACCTGCCCAGACTGCTGGCTCCTCGGTGTGATCGGTCACTGACATCGAGAACACGCGTCGCGTTGTCGGTGCCTCGATCTCCACGCGCGCGACCGCTTCTGCCATCACCGTTCCATACTCACCAGCAGAATTACGGTCACCGTCAAGGCCGAGGATGCGCACCGATTCGATCCGATGACGCAGGTCGACAGTCAGATCAGCGTTCAAAGGCCCGGTCAGGTTCCCATACAGCGCGAGGCCTGCCATCGAGGTCCCATGACCATTGAAATCGCTTGTCGCCGCCCCATCCGAATGGAGCGTGAGGCTCTGCGACAGCGAATGGGCAAGGAGCGGGTGCCCGGCCAACACGCCTGCATCGAGAACAGTCACCACTGGCACGTCGCTCGCCGCAGAGGGGACGACCCGGTTCATGAAGTCTTCGACCAACTCTTCTTGCAAGGTGAACGGCGCTTCCACGAACGGTTCCGGGGAAGGTGTCGGTCGTATCTCGACAGGCATCGCGTTGCTGCCGACAAGGCCGGAAAGCTGTGCAGCAGTACCTTTTACATGGACAACAGCCCGCCGTGTGAAGGTGAGCGTGGTCGGGGGGACAACCAACCCCAATTCAGGACCGAGCCTACGAAGGACTGCCAAGGGTTCTTCATCGTGGAGAACAGAACGTTCCAACCACACCTGCCACCACCGTGAATCCGTCGGCAGCGCACCGTGCCCCCGCCAGATCTCCCGCAGAGTCGCCAGCGCGATGTCATCGGTGTTCGCTATGAATCCCGCTTCCGACTTGGTGATCTGACCTCGGCCACGGCCGGTTCGGCCTCCGGAACTCGCGAAAGTGCTGATGGCTTCGCCGAGCTGGCTCACCGCCGAGTCGTTCAGCGCGACCACCGCAAGTTCGGCGCCGCCGGTGCCCGGAGTAGCCGACATCGCCACCAATCGCCGACCCGACGCATCCAACCGGGCGACATCGAGCACGTACCCAGGCGCCGATTTCACCGCGAGGAGCGTTTCCTGAGCGGCATCCGCAGGATCGAACCGCGCCCTACGGCGCGAATCCTCTTCCAGCGCAACGTCAAGAGCGACTCGAAGACCGCGCGCGTGTGCGCGGTGATCGGCGACCAGTCGGGTCTTCGACCCACCACGCCCCAGTGCACGAAACGAATGCTCAACTGGCGGTGGAAGTTCAAGGTGACGGGAGCGCCTCCCGTTCGCCCCCTCAGGCACCGCGGGCAGTACTACGCTGGATCAGCGCCTTATCCAAGACAGCGGGATCGATCACGTTCTTACCCCCTAGAATCGCTTGCTTCGCAGCCGATTCCGCCGCGGCGACGAGTTCCGCATGGCTCAACCCGTCCGTTGCGCAATCAAAGTGCGACCAGACTACGCCTGCGGTATCCATCACTTTCAGGCGGCGACGCAGAATCTCCAATGCCTCACCCGCGCTCGGCCGGTCGTAGCGCACAACAAGATCGAATCGTCGGAACAGCGCCCGATCCAGGATGCTCGCATGGTTGGTCGCGGCGATGACGAGGCTGTGCGGTTGCACCTCATCGAGGAACAGCAGAAACGAGTTCAGAATCCGCCGAGCTTCCCCCACGTCGTTGCCCGCGATGCGCTCCGCGCCGAGAGCGTCGAATTCGTCGAAGAGATACACCGCACGGGTGCGTTCGACCGCATCGAAGACCAAGCGGAGTTTCGACGCTGTTTCGCCCATGAATCGGCTGATCAGACCATCCAGCCGAATCGTGTACAGCGGTAGGTCGAGCTCATAGGCGAGCGCCGACGCGGTCAGGCTCTTTCCGGTACCGGGCGGCCCGGTGAGGAGCAGTCGGTGGACCGGTGAGAAACCGAATTGAGCGAGTCTTCCTCGCTGACGTTGTTCGACAAGAACCCTGTCGAGATTCGCTCGCACATCCGGAGCGAGAGTCATCTGGTCGAGTCCGAACTCGGGCTCGCCGTGATTGAGCATCCCCGCGAGCTCACCGTCCGTCGGTGGCGGCCCAACTGCCTCGAGCCGACGCACACGAGTCCTACGCGCGCCGTCAACGTAGTCTCTGAGCTGGGCAGCGGCCTTGGTATGCCCCTTGCGCGCTTCCCCGGCGGCCACCTGTAGAGCCACGGAGTAAAACGCGCGGTCATCGCCAGTAGCGTGGGCCTCTACAAGGGCCCTGACATGTTCAGCAGACGCAGCCATCAGCCTCGGACACCCTTCCCCTCGCCTGAGCCCGGCGCCGGTCGCCAGACACTTTCAGAATGTCATAAAATACGGCATCTGCGTATGTCTGCAGCCAGGACGACCAGGCAACATTCCCTGGCACACGCTGGTGGTCGGCCGTACGTCCCATAAACCCCGACGGTCGTGTCCTCGCGCTCGAGGTCAAACTCGCTGACCGTGTCGGCGACGTCGACGTCAGACATCCGACTTGGCTCCGCGAGCGCATCGGGACCGACCTGATCGACTCGGTAGTCATCTACACAGGCCAGCATGCCTATCGCCGCCCCGACGGCGTCGCGGTAGTCCCCCTCGCACTCCTCGGACCGTGATCGTGCGAGCTCGAATCCGACGGCCAGGTCAGGGTTTGTTGGACATGGCGGCGATGAGGGAGTTGGGGCGCATGTCGAGCCAGTGGGATTCTACGTAGTGCAGGCACGAGGTTCGGGGGGCGGCGCCGAAGGCTACTGTCCAGCCGCCGGGGACGGCGGCGAAGGTGGGCCAGAGGGAGTGTTCGCCTTCGGTGTTGACCAGGACGTAGAACTGGGCGTTGTCGTCGTCGAAGGGGTTGGTCACGGGGTGGCCTTTCTGATCACGGTGCCCAGGTGGGCCAAAGTTTGGGGGGTGCCTTCGATTTCGGTATGGGCGAGGGCGCTGGTTCGGTAGAGGCCCTCGCCGGTGGGGAGTGCGTGGAACGGGGGGAAGTCGGTGGTGGTGACGCCGTAGGTGGTGATGAGGGTGGCTAACCGGGTGGGGTCCGGTGGTTCGGTGAGGATCACCGTGGCGCCGACGCGCAGCGGGAGCAGGTAGCCGTGCCAGGCGGTATGGGATTGATGCAGGTAGACGTCGCGGGCGGTGAGGTTGTGGCGGGCCTGCATGGCGGTCACCCGGTGGACGGCGGCAGCGTGGCTGATGGTGACGCTGTTGGTGGCGCCGGGGGGAAACAGCACGATGGCGGGGTGTTGCGGCAGGATCGGGGCGTGGTGTTCGGTGCGGGCGATCGGTTCGCTGGAGTAGGTCGACAGGGCGACCCGGTCGATCGCGACCGTCGGGATGTCGTAGGACCCGAGGTGTTCGCGGGCGGCGATGGTCAGTGCCAGCGCTGGATTGACGACCGGTGGCAGCAGGGCGGTGTCGACGGGCACCACCGCACCACCGGCTTTGAGCACCGCGTAGGTGGCGACCACGAACTCGACAGAGCGTGGAACATCGACCAGCACAGCCGATTCCGGCCCTACCCCGAGGGCGATCAGGTGCCTGGCGAGTTGATTGGCGCGCCGGTCGAGGTCACCGTAGGTGATGATCGAGGTCGGGCCGCCGTTCGGCGCATGGACGACGGCCGGGTCGAAAGGGGTTGCGGCAGCTTGGGCTTCGAACTCGTCGAGCAGCAGCTCGCCGGGCAGACCGGCGGAATGAACAACGGGCCCGTCGTCGACGCGGCCGACGAACTCGATCTCGGCGGTCCAGGCGTCGCCCGGGGGCCTGCGACGCACCAGGTCGCCGGTGGCGAACATGCGGTCGTCCACCGGACCGATGGGATTGGCGAGGAAGGTCGCGGCGGTGGCCTGCCTGGCGACGTAGCCGCGCGCCAATTGCACACCGGAGACATAGAGTTCACCGATTTCACCGTCGGCGACCGGGCACAGGTGCTCGTCGAGGATCAGCAGTTCGACATCGTCGGCCGCCGAGCCGAACGGGACCACGTCGAGGTCGGCGCCGGTCACCTCGTGCGCGACGAACTCACCCGCGGTCTCCGGTCTGCCGTAGACGTGCCACAGGGTGGCGCCGCTCACCTCGCGCAGGGCGGCAGCGGTTTTCGCGAGGAGTGATCCACCCGAACCGAGTACTACGCGCAGCGAGTCCAAACGCTCTTCGGCATCGGGCAGCGCAGCCAGTTCGGCCAGTTCCTCGTGGTCGAAACATGCTGCTGTTACGCCGGTTTCGTAGATGGCGTCGGCAAGTACCGCCGACGGCGAGACAACAAGGGTCGCGCCGGTCTGCAGCGCGAGCAGCATCTCCCCCACGGCGGCCTGACCGGTCAGCGGTGCGTGCCAGAGGACCGAATCGCCCGTGCCGATGCCGCAGATACGTTGGCGCCAGTTCGAATTCGCCTGTGCTGCACGGTGTCCAACGACGACCGCGGTCGAGGAACCGACATCGACAACCAGGTAGGCGGGGTTGTCGGCACCAGGCCCCGGTAGCTCGTCAGGGGTGATTTCGGCGACGGCATCGGTGTACAGAACCGGGAACCCGGCGGGGTGCGGTGTTGTGCCTGCCGTGAGGATCAGTGTCGGCGCGGCCATGGCAACGGTGCGTCGTTGCAGGTCATCAGGGGCAGCAGGGTCGAGCAGGACGAACGCGCCCCCTGCGGCGAGCACCGCGTGCGCGGCGACAACGAGTTCGGCCGAGCGCGGTAGCAATACCGCGACGGTCGTCTCGGGACCGACGCCGTGCTCGACGAGAGCCGCGGCCAAAGTATCGACCCGCTCGGCCAATTCCCCATAGGAGAAACCGATTTCGCCGTCGCGGATCGCGAGGCTTTCCGGTTCGCGGTCGGCGTGGGTGGCGAACGCGGCGAGCAGGGTCGCCGGGTCACGGGGTCGTTCGCCGTCCAGGTCACGCAGGAGCGCGGCGAGGGTGGCGGCGGTCGTGATCGAATCCGTGTGCGACATCAGAGTTGTCCTTCCGAGTCGTCAACCGAGGCAGACCCGGCGATTACCGCGGCTGCTTCGGTCACCAGTGTGTGCAGAGTGGAAGTGAGACCAGCCGCGCCGAGTGCGGCGAGCACGCCGGGCACGAGCCCGGCCAGCGCGACGTTCACCAGCGCTTCGGGTTTCATCTTCGCGCCCATCGCCCTGCTCACCGCGGTGAGTTTGGCGTCGAGGGCTCCGTAGGAAATGGCGTGCTCGCCGTGGGTGAATGCCACGGTCGCCGGCGCGATCCGAGCTGCCGAACTTACGAGGTTCGGGAGGTCGGCGATGGTGTAGGTGGTCTCTTCGGCGTCGGTGCGCATATCGATCGCGCGCACCGCGACAGTGGGATCGGCGGCTACTGCGGTGAGAACCTTGCGGAAGCGTTCGGCCAGGGATCGCACCGTCGACTCGTCGAAAAGATCTGTGGCATAGCCGAAATGGATGTCAAGGCCGTCGAGGGTGCCGTCGTCGCGGTAACGCTGCAACGCGGTGAGATGCAGATCGAACTTGGCTTCGGCCAGGCCTGGGTCGAGGGCCTGCACTTGGAGGCCGGGTAGTTCGATGCCGGCCGGTGGCATGTTCTGGAAGGTCAGCATCACCTGGAACAGCGGGGTGTAGGCGCCGGTGCGGGTGCGGCCCATGGCGTCGACGACCTGCTCGAACGGGACGTCGGCGTGCGAGAGGGCGGCGAGATCGCGCCGCTTCGCCTGGGTGAGCAGGTCGATGAAGGGGGCGCGCGAGTCGACCTCGGTGCGCAGCGCGACGGTGTTGACGAACATGCCGACGAGGTCGTCGAGTTCGCGGGCACCGCGCCCGGATACCGGGGCACCGATGGTGATGTCGGCGCTGCCGGATTGCTTGGCCAGCAAGACCACCAGGGCGCTGTGGACCACCGTGAACAGGGTGGTGCCGTTGGTTCGGGCGATGTCGTCCAGGCGGTGGGTGAGCGTGGTGTCGATTGCGAATTCGACAGTCGCGCCCTGCATTACACGCCGGGCGGTGCGGGGACGGTCCGTCGGCAGCGCGAGCAGTTCGGGTGCTCCGGCGAGTTCGCGGGTCCAGTAGGCGAGTTGCTGGGCGAGCACGCTGTCGGGGTCGGTCTCGGAACCGAGCAGGTCGCGTTGCCAGGTGCTGAAATCGCCGTACTGGATTTCCAGTGGGGCCCAATCGGGTTCGCGACCCTGTGTGCGATCTACGTAGGCGCGCACCAGGTCTCGGGTGAGCGGGTCGATCGAGTAACCGTCGGCACTGATGTGGTGCACCACGACGACGAGAACATGGTCGTTGTCGCCGAGGCGGTAGAGGGCGACACGGATCGGGGGCGCGGCGGTGATATCGAAGGGCTGCGCGACCAGGGCCGTGATGCGGGTTTCCACATCGGCGGGGGCGACCGGAATGGGGGTGAGGTCGACCGCGGCCGACCAGGCGGGCATCACCTGCTGGATCGGTCCGCCCGCAGTGTCCGGGTAGCGGGTGCGCAAGGTGTCGTGGCGGGCCAGGAGGTCGGCGACGGCCGCCTGCAGGGCGGGCAGGTCCAGATCGCCGGTGAGGCGGATGGCGGCCGGGATGTGGTAGGCCGAGGACTCCTGCGCCAGCTGGTGCAGGACCCACATGCGCTGCTGAGCGGGCGAGAGGGCCGCAGGGCCCTCGCTGGTGCGCTTCGCCAGCGGGGGTCGGGCGGTGGTGAGATCGGCGGTGGCGAGGTGCTCGGCCAGTGCGGCGACCGTCGGGGCGTCGAAGACCGCGGCCACCGGGACCTGGGTGCCGAGGGCGGCGCCGAGGCGGGCGGCCAGGCGGGTCGCCATCAGGGAGTTGCCGCCGAGTGCGAAGAAGTCGTCGTCGAGTCCTACCGTCGAGCAGCCGATGACCTCGGTAAAGGTCTGTGCCACAAGACGTTCAGCTGCGGTGGTGGGGGCACGGAAGGCAGCTTCGGCGAACTCCGGGTCGGGCAGGTTCACACGGTCGACCTTGCCGTTCGCGTTGAGAGGTAGCGCGTCGAGCACCACCAGGGCGGCGGGCACCATGTAGGCGGGCAGGTCGGCGGCGAGTTCGCCGCGCAGTCGGGCCGCGACGGCTTGTTCGTCGCCAGGCATCAGGTCGGCGACCGCCGCGTAGGCGATCAATCGGGTGCCCGCGCGGTCGTCGGTCTTGGCTACGGCGACAGCGGCGCGCACCTCGGGGCAGCGCAGCAGGGCTGTTTCGACCTCGCCCAGTTCGATGCGGAAACCGCCGATCTTGACTTGGAAGTCGGCGCGTTCCAGGTATTCGAGGGTGCCGTCGGCTCGCCAGCGCACGATGTCGCCGGTGCGGTACATCCGCTCGCCGCTCGCGGGGCTGTCGGCGGGCGGGGACACGCCAGCGGAGCGTGACCACGCAGGGCCCTCGGCAGCGCCGCCATCAGATCCGGCGAAAGGGTTGGCGACGAAGCGGTCGGCGGTGAGGGCTCGGCGGCCGTGGTAGCCGCGGGCGAGTTGCGTTCCGGCCAGGTAGAGCTCACCGGCGACGCCGATCGGGACCGGGCGGAGTCGGGCGTCGAGAACGTAGAGCGCGCTGTTCCAGGCGGGCGTACCGATCGGAACCACGTGCGACGGGTCCTCTGCCACTTCGTATTCGGTGATCGAGACGGCGGCCTCGGTCGGTCCGTACAGGTTGTGCAGGACGGCTTCGGTGCCGCTGGCGCGGAACTGGGTGGCGGTGGTGGCGGGCAGTGCTTCGCCGATTGCCAGGACTGCCCGCAGCGATGCCGGGAGCTCGGTGTCGCCGGCCAGGAGCATGCCGACCAGGGACGGCACCGCATGGAGGACGCTGACACCGTGCCGCGTCATGGTGGTGCGCAGTCGATCCGGGTCACGCTCGTCGCCGGGGCGGGTGATGATCAGCGCGCCGCCGGAGGTGAGGGGTGACCAGAACTCCCAGACCGACAGGTCGAAGGTGGCTGGGGTCTTCAGCAGGACGCGGTCACTGGTGGTCATGGTGAAGCGGTCGTGGAGCCAGGCGAGCTGGTTGACGATCGCGGCGTGCGGGACGCTGACGCCCTTGGGGCGGCCGGTGGAGCCGGAGGTGAAGATGATGTAGGCGGGATGCTCGGGGCGCAGCGGGCTGATCCGGTCGGCATCGGTCACCGGTGCGGTCGAGAGTGGCTGCAGCGCAAGATGATCCAGTTCGAAGACGGGCACGTCCACGGGGATCGGCAGGCCGTCGGCGGCGGTGGTGAGTACACACAGCGGTGCGGCGGTGGTGACGATGTAGGCGATGCGGTCGGCCGGGTGATCGGGGTCGATCGGTACGTAGGCGCCACCCGCGCGGACCACGGCGTGCATGGCGATGACGAGGTCGATCCCCCGCCGCATGGCCAGCACCACCGTGCGCTCCGGGCCGACACCCTCGGCGATCAGCAGGCGGGCGACATGGTCGACCTGGGCGTCGAAGGTGGCGTAGTCCAGGGTCTCGCCGGTCGCGTCGTCCACCAGCGCGAGTGCGTCGGGTGTTCGGTTCGCCTGGTGGGCAACCAGTTCGGCGAGAGTGGTCGGCTGGACCGGGTGGGTGGTGTTGTTCCAGGTCTCGAGCAGCAGGGTGCGGTCGCTGCCGAGTAGGTCGAGATCGCCGACGACGGTATCCGGTGCGGCGGTGACGGATTCGAGAATCCGGTGCAGTGCGGCAGCGAAGCGTTCGGCGGTTTCGGTGTCGAAGAGATCGGTGGCGAAACCGAGGGCCATCTCGATGCCCGCGGGGGTGCCGTCGGCGCTGTAGTTGTCGAGGGCGAACAGGTGCAGGTCGAATTGGGCTACGCCGGAATCGAATTCGATGTTCGAGACGGTCAGGCCGGGTAGTTCCAGCTGACCACGATCGTGGTTCTGGAACGAATAGCCGACCTGGAACAGCGGGTGCCTTGCGGTGGAGCGGGCCGGGTTGAGCACTTCTACGAGCCGCTCGAACGGTACGTCGGCGTGGGAGAACGCGGCGATGTCGGCGGTGCGGGCGGTGGCGAGCAGGTCGGTGAACGGGGCGTCACCGGCCACCGGGGTGCGCAGAACGAGGGTGTTGACGAACATGCCGATGACCTCGTCGAGTTCGGCTTCGCCGCGCCCCGCGTTCGGGGTGCCGACGGCAATGTCGGCGGTGCCGGAGAGCCTGGCCAGCAGGGCCGCGAAGGCCGCGTGCACCACCATGAACAGGGTGGCGCCGTTGCTGCGGCCGAGGGCCGAGAGTGCGGCGTGCAGTTCGGGGTCGAGAGTGAAGCTCACCTTGTCGCCGCGCAGGCTTTGGCGGGCCGGTCGCGGACGGTCGGTCGGCAGGGCCAGCTGATCGGGCAGTCCGGCCAGCTGCGACCGCCAGTAGGTGAGCTGCTCGGCGGCAACGGATTCCGGCTCGGCTTCGTCGCCGAGCAGGTCGTGCTGCCACAGGGCGTAGTCGGCGAACTGCACGGCGGGGGGTGCCCAGCCGGGTGCGGTGTCGGTGAGCCGGGCGGTGTAGGCCCGCATCAGGTCGGCGACGAAGGGAGCGATGGAGGAACCGTCGGCCGCGATGTGGTGCAGGACGGCGGCGAGCACGAATTCGGTGTCGGTCACCTGGAACAGACGCATCCGCACCGGAATTTCAGCGGTCACGTCGAAGGTGGTTTCGGCCAGTGCGCGAATCGCGACGGGGAGCGCGGCTTCGCTGATCACCACCGGCGTGAGCGGCGACATGGCCTCCGCGAGTGCCGGTGTCGCCTCGGAACGTGCCGCTTCGATGCCCGTCGACGGGGCCACGGACACCATCGCTTCGGAGTCTGTCGGCGTTGCCGCTGCCGACATCGCTTCGACGCCGGTCAACGGGGGCACGGTCGACACCGCTTCGACGCCCGGCGACAGGGCCACCGACGACATCGCCTCGGCGGCGTCGCGGATCACCTGTACGGGTGTGCCGTCGACCGCCGGGTACACCGTGCGCAGCGACTCGTGACGCGCGATCACATCGGCCATCGCGGCCCGTAGCGCGTCGACATCGAGCGCACCGGTCAGGCGCAGCGCGAACGGGATGTTGTAGGCCACCGACGCGCGGTCGAAGCGGTTGAGGAACCACATGCGCTGCTGCGCCGGGGACAGCGGAAGGAGCTCGGGCCGAGCCCGGCCGACGAGTGCGGGCCGGTCGACCTGGGACTGGGCGTCGACAGCGGAAGCCAACTCGGCGACGCGCGGCGCCTCGAACAGGGTCCGCACGCCCACGCGCCGATCCAGGGCGGCACCGATGCGCGCCACGGCCTTGGCTGCCAGCAGGGAGCTGCCCCCGAGGGCGAAGAAGTCGTCGTCGGCACCGATCGGCTGGTCGTCCGCGCGACCGAGGACCTCGGTGTAGACATCGGCGATGATCTGCTCGGTGATGGTGGCGGGCTTGCGGTAGGCGGTGGTCTCGAAGACGGGTGCGGGCAAGGCGGCGCGGTCGAGCTTGCCGTTGACCGTCAGCGGGATGCGGTCGACCAGCACAGTGGCTGCCGGGAGCATGTGCTCGGGCAGGGTGCGTGCCAGTTCCTTGCGCAGGTCGGCGGTATCGAACTCGGCGGACTCGGCGACCAGGTAGGCGACGATGCGCGGCTCGTCGACGAGGTCGGTGCGGACCAGGACCGCGACCTCGCGCGGGGCGACCGAACTGCGCAGCAGGGCAGCCTCGATCTCGCCCAGTTCCACGCGGAAGCCACGGAGGTTGACCTGCTGGTCGGCGCGACCGAGGTATTCGAGATCGACGCCAGCGGTCCGAGCGTCGGCAATCGGGACATCGACATCGGAAGCGAGGGCTGACGACAGAGCGGCCTCGGCCGCACCGAGTTCGAGGATCAAACGATCGGCGAGTTCCGAGTCGACGTGTGCCGATGCGGGCACCTCGACAGCACGGGGCGCCACCCAGCGAGCCAGGTCGCCCGAACGATAGGCGAGCGATCCGGGCGGGCCGTAGGGGTCGGCGACGAAGCGGCTCGCGGTGAGGTCGGGACGACCCAGGTAGCCGCGTGCCAGCTGTGGTCCGGAGACGTAGATCTCGCCGGGGACGCCGACCGGGACGGGGCGCAGGCGCGAATCCAGTACGCGCACTGTGAGTCCCGCGATGGCGCCGCCGATCACGCTGGCGGAGCCGGTGTTCGGCGTGATCTCACGGTAGGAGACGTGGACGGTAGTCTCGGTGATGCCGTACATGTTCACCATGTGTGGCGAGTCCGGGTAACGGTCGAACCAGTCGGCGAGGCGCTGGGGTTCGAGGGCTTCGCCACCGAAGATCACTGTGCGCAAGGCGTATTCGGTCGGCGCGGGTGCGGCGAGGTCCGCTGCGATGAGCTGGTAGAACGCTGACGGTGTCTGGTTGAGGACGGTGACGTGTTCGGCGCGAAGGAGTTCGCGGAACTGTTCGGGCGAGCGGGAGGTGAAGTAGTCGACCAGGACCACCGAGCCGCCGTGGAGCAGGGCGCCCCACAGTTCCCACACCGAGAAGTCGAAGGCGTAGGAGTGGAACATCGTCCACACATCGGTGGGCCCGAAGTCGAAGCGCTGTGCGGTGTTGTCCAGCAGGGCAATGACATTCGAATGCGGCACCACGACACCCTTGGGGCGGCCGGTCGAGCCGGAGGTGTAGATGACGTAGGCGGGGCTGGCGAGGATCAGGGGCGTACGGCGGTCCGCATCGGTCAGGGGTTCGGTGGCGAAGTCGGCCAGGTTGGCCGCGGCGGGGTCGATGACGGGGCCGCCGAACCAGTCGTGTGCCAAGCCGGTGTCGTCGTTGGTGATCGCGCAGAGCGGGCGAGCGTCGTCGAGGACGTATTCGATGCGATCGGCGGGGTAGTTCGGGTCGATCGGCAGGTAGCCGCCGCCCGCCTTCAACACGGCGAGCAAGGCGACCGGCAGCTCCACTGTGCGCGGAAGTGCCACTGCTACCAGCATTTCCGGGCCGACGCCCGCGGCGACGAGACGTCGGGCGAGGCGGTTGGACCAGGTGTCGAGCTCGCCGTAGGTCAGGGTCGCGTCGCCCGCCTTCACCGCGATGGCGTTCGGGTCGAGTGCGGCGGCGCGGGCGAACCGGTCCACCATGGTGTCGGCGGCGGCCACCGAGGCGCCGGTCGACGACCACTCGTGCAGGGTGCGCTGCTGCTCTTCGGCGCTGAGCAGCTGGATGTCGCCGACCACGACGGTCGGGTCGGCGACGACGGCGGCCAGCACCTGGGTGAACCGGCGCGCCAGCACCGCGACGCTGCCTGCATCGAACAGGTCGGTGGCATAGGCGATTTCGATGGACATGCCGTTCGCGCGTCCGTCGATGTCGTCGGACTCCCCGACGGTGAACTGCAGATCGAACTTCGCCACGGCCGCGTCGACATCGATGGGCTCGACGCGCAGGCCGGCGGCCTCCAGCGGGGGCACGGTGAAGTTCTGCAGCACCAGGGCCACCTGGAACAGGGGGTGGCGGTTGCGGGCTCGCGCCGGGTCGACGACGTCGACGACCTGCTCGAACGGAATATCGGCATGCGAGAGAGCATCGAGGTCGCTTGCTCGCACGGCGTCGAGGGTGGTTTCGAACTCGGCGCGCGGGTCGATCTGGGTGCGCAGGACCAGAGTGTTGACGAACATGCCGATCACGCCGTCGAGGGCGGCCTCGCCGCGGCCCGCGACCGGGGTGCCGATGGCGATATCGCTACCGCCGGACAGGCGAGCCAGCAGCACGGCGAGTGCCGCGTGCACGGTGCTGAACAGGGTGGCCTCGTGCTTGCGGGCCAGTTCGCGCAGCTCACTGTGCAGATCGGAATCGATCTGGAAGTGATGGGTTGCGCCGCGGTAGGTGGACTCGGCCGGACGGGGGCGGTCGGTGGGGAGTTCGAGTTGCTCGGGAACGCCGGCGAGAGCCTGGCGCCAGAAGGACTGCTGGACGTGGGCAACCGAGGTGTGATCGGTGATGTCGCCCAGGATTTCGTGCTGCCACAGGGCGTAGTCGGCGTACTGGATCGGCAGCGGCGCCCAGGCGGGAGCCGAGCCGGTGCGGCGGGCGGCGTAGGCGGCCATCAGGTCGGCGGCCAGTGGGCCGAGGGAGAAGCCGTCGGCGGCGATGTGATGGATCACCAGGACGAGCACGTGGTCGCTACCGACCGCGAACAGGTTCGCGCGGACCGGGATTTCGGCTGTCAGGTCGAATCGGACCGCGGCGCACTCCAACAGGCGCGTGGGGAGGTCGGCTGCGGCGATGTTTTCGGCGCGCAGGGTGATGTCGACGGCGTCGCTGATCAGTTGGACCGGGGTCGCCCACGCTGAGCGGACATCCTTTTCCGCACCGGTCGAGTTCTCGACCGTTGCGTGGATCAGTGGACGCTCGGCGTGGTGCTCCGCAACCTCCGGATAACTCGTTCGCAGCGTCTCGTGCCTGCCGATCACGTCGGCGAGCGCCGCTGCCAGCGCGCTGACATCGAGCTCGCCGGTGAGGCGCAGTGCGACGGGGATGTTGTCGACGGCATCGCCTACGCCTTCGACGTCGGCGAGGTAGCGGTTGAGGAACCACATCCGGCGCTGAGCAGCAGAGAGCGGAATCTGTTGCGGGCGTTCGCGAGTGGTGAGTTCGAGGCGGCCGCCGTTGCCGCGCAGGGCGGTGCACCGGTCGGCCAGCATCGCTACCGACGGTGCGTCGAACAGCAGGCGGACCGGGATCTGGGTGTCGAGGGCGGCACCGAGGCGGGCCGCGACCTGGGTGGCGTTGAGGGAGTTGCCGCCGAGGGCGAAGAAGTCGTCGTCGAGGCCGACTTCGCGATCGGCGGGGAAGCCGAGGACCGTGGCGACGGTGGCTGCGACGATGCGCTCCACCTCGGTCGACGGCGCGCGGAAGACCGCGGCCTCGAAACTCGGTGCGGGAAGGGCCTTTCGGTCGAGCTTTCCGGAGGTGTTGAGCGGGAACTCGTCGAGGACCACGAAGGCCGCGGGGGCCATGTAGGCGGGCAACGTGCTCGAGAGCGCTGACTTCACCGCGGCTACGTCGACATACTGTGCCGCGACGAGATACGCGACCAGGACGTCGTCGCGGACGATGACCGCGGCCTGGGTGATCTCGGGCAGCGCGGACAGCACGGCTTCGATCTCGCCGAGTTCGATCCGCAGACCGCGCAGCTTGACCTGGAAGTCGGTGCGGCCCAGGTACTCCAGTTCGCCCGTCTTCGTCCAGGTGACGAGGTCGCCGGTGCGGTACATCCGCGCGCTGGGAGTAAAGGGGTTGGCGACGAAGCGGTCGGCTGTGAGATCGACGCGACCCGCGTAGCCGCGCGCGAGTTGATCGCCCGCCAGGTACAGCTCGCCGGGAACACCGACGGGGACCGGGCAGAGTCGGCCGTCGAGGACGTACACCTGGGTGTTGTGCACAGGTGCGCCGATGGGGACCGAGATCGTGTCGGCGGCGGTGACCTCGTGGAAGGTCACGTCGACCGCGGCCTCGGTGGGGCCGTACAAGTTGTGCACAGCCGTACCGGTGAGCCGGCGCAGCAGATGGGCCGGGGCGGGCGGCAGTGCCTCGCCCGAGGCGAACACCATGCGCAGCGATGAGCAGTTGCCGGCAGTGGATCCGGTCGTCGCGGCCGAGATCATCGCGGTGTCGGGCACGGGCGCTGCGGTTGCGGGGATCACCCCCTCGCCGACCCCATCTGCGCTGATGCGCGTCCCCTGGTCGCGGGACTCCTCGAGAGCGGCGACGAAGACCGCGAGCATCGACGGGACGAAGTGAGCGACGGTGATCTGCTCGGTGTCGATGACCTGGGTGAGGTAGGCGGGGTCGCGGTGGCCCTCGGGGTGGGCCAGCACGAGGCGCGCACCGATCTGCAAGGGCCAGAAGAACTCCCACACCGACACATCGAAGGTGGCGGGGGTCTTCTGCAGGACGGTGTCGTCGGGGGTGAGACGGTAGGCGTCCTGCATCCACACCAGGCGGTTGACGATGGCGGCGTGGGAGACGACGACACCCTTGGGTGTGCCGGTGGAGCCCGAGGTGAAGATCAGGTAGGCGGCGTTGCCGGAGGTCAGGGTGGCGAGGCGGTCGGCGTCGGCGATCGGCTCGGGCGAGTAGTCGGTGGTGTCGAGCTGCTCGAGGTCGAGAATCGCGGGGCGGTGCGTGTCGGCGGCCGCGTCCACCGCGGAGAGGTCGATGTCGTCGATCGCGCGGGTCAAGACGCAGACGGGGTCGGCGGCGGCGATCACCTGGGCGGTGCGCTCGGCCGGGTGGTCGGGGTCGAGGGGGACGTAGGCGCCACCGGCTGCGAGGACCGCGTACATGGCGATGACGAGGTCGGTCGAACGGCGCATGCCGAGGGCGACGGTGCGGTCGGGGCCGACGCCGATCGAGATCAGCAGGCGGGCAAGACGATTGACCTCGGCAGCCATCGCGGAATACGACAGCGTCACAGCATGATGCGAGGCGACGTGGCCGGATGACTGACGGTTCGACACCACAGCGTGACTCGGCGAGGGGTGGCCGGCCACCAGGCGGGCCGATGCCGCAGCGTGACTTGACGAGAGGTCGCCGGACGCCATGCGGGCCGATCGCGCAGCATGACTCGACAGGTGCGCCGTGGATTCGGCGTCGAAGGACAGGGCGATCGCGTCCGGGGTGCGCTGCGCCTGTGCTGCGAACAGCGAGGGCAGCGTCAGGTGCTCGTCCACGGGGTACGCAGTGGCGTTCCAGGTATCGAGCAGGCGGTTGCGCTCCGCGGTGTCGAGCAGGTCGATGTCGCCGATCACGACGCTGGGATCGGCGGTCACCGTATCCAGCATCCGCAGGAAGCGGGTGCCGAAATCTGTGATGGTCTGCGCGTCGAAGAGGTCGGTCGCGTACTCGAAGCGGGCGAGCAGGCCGTCGGCGGTTTCGCGCAGGGTGAGGTGCAGGTCGAATTTGGCTGTGTGGGTATCGATCTCGATTTCCGAGGCGGTCAGGCCCGCGAGTTCGAGTTCGGTGCGGGAGTTGTTCTGGAAGTCGAGCATCACCTGGAACAGCGGGTGCCGAGCGGTCGAACGGTCGGGGTTGAGCACCTCGACGAGGCGGTCGAAGGTGACCTCGGTGTTGGCGAGGGCGCGCAGGTCACTGTCGCGGACCGTGCCGAGGAGTTCGCGGAAGGTGGCGTCTGGGCGGATTCGGGTGCGCAGGACGAGGGTGTTGACGAACATGCCGACCAGGTTGTCGAGCGCCTGGTCGCCGCGACCGGCGACCGGGGTGCCGATCGAGATATCGTGCTGGCCGGACAGTTTGGTGAGCGTGGCGGCGAATGCGGTGTGCAACACCATGAACAGCGAGGCGTTGGCTTCGGTGCCGATGCCGCGCAGTCGGTCGGTGATCGCGGTGGGAACGGTGAAGGCTTGGCGCGCACCATGACCCGACGCGACAGCCGGGCGGGGGCGGTCGCTCGGCAGGGAAAGCAGGTCGGGCAGATCCGCCAGTTCCGTTGTCCAGAACTCGATCTGGCGGCCGAGCGCGGAATCGGCATCGTCTTCGGCACCGAGGGCTTCGCGCTGCCAGAGGGCGAAGTCGGCGTACTGCACCGGCAGTGGCGTCCACTGGGGTGCGGTTCCGGCCGAGTGGGCGGCGTAGGCCACCATCACGTCACGGGTCAGCGGGGCGACCGACCACCCGTCGGCGGCGATGTGGTGCAGCACGAGGACGAGGACGTGCTCGTCGGCGGCGGTGTGCAGCAGGTGCAGGCGGACCGGGGGTTCGGCGTCCACCGCGAACGGGACGGCGGCCAGCGCCCGGATCCGATTGTCGAGGTCGACCGGGGCGATCGCGTGCGGTTCGAGGGTGATCGTCAGCTGGTCGGCGGCGAGTACCTGCTGGAACGGGATGCCGTCGACGGCGGGATAGCGGGTGCGCAGGGCCTCGTGCCTGGTGAAGACCGCTGCCACAGCCGCAGTCATGGCGGCGTAGTCGATGGTGCCGGTCAGGCGGATGGCGGCGGCGATATTGTCGGCGACCGATTCGGCGTCGAACTGGTTCAGGAACCACATGCGCTGCTGGGCGTAGGAGAGCGGAATCCGTTGCGGACGTTCGCCTGCCACCAGCGGCGGACGCGGAGCGACTTCGGCCTCGGCGCCGAGCAGGGCAGCAAGGGCGGTGACGGTCGGCGCTTCGAACAGAGTCTTCAGCGAGACCGTGCGACCGAGCGCGGTGCCGAGGCGCGACACCACCTGGGTCGCGACGAGGGAGTTGCCGCCGAGTGCGAAGAAGTCGTCGTCGGCGCCGACCTGCTCGACACCGAGGACCTCGCCGAACACCTGGGCCACGATCGCCTCGGAGCCTTCAGCTGGCGCGCGGAAGGAACGCGCGGCGAACACCGGGTCCGGCAGCGCCCTGCGGTCGAGTTTGCCGTTGGGGGTGAGCGGCAGTTCGTCGATCACCACGAACGCGGACGGCACCATGTGCGCTGCGAGGGTGCCACGCAGCGCCGCGGCGAGTAGATCGACGTCGATCTCGCCTGTCGACACGCACCGATCTGCGCAAGCACTGTCGGCAGCCATGACAGCCGGACCGGCGGGCGCTTCGATGCCGCCGGCAACGGTGCCGGATTCACCCGCGCAGCGCTCTGCGGGGGACATGTCGGCATCGGCGACCGCGCGATCTGTCTGCTGGGCGGCGGTCACCTGCATCTGTGGGACAAGGTAGGCGACGAGTTGGTCGCCGCGGCGGGCGTCGGCGCGGACCAGGACGACGGCCTGGCGGACCGAGGGCTCGGCGAGGAGGGCGGATTCGATTTCGCCGAGTTCGATGCGGAAGCCACGGAGTTTGACCTGGTCGTCGTTGCGGCCGAGGTATTCGAGGGTGCCTTCGGTGGTCCAGCGGACCAGGTCGCCGGTGCGGTACATGCGCTCGGAGGGGGTCCAGGGGCAGGCGACGAAACGGGCGGCGGTGAGGGCTGCGCGGGAGCGGTAGCCGCGAGCAACCTGGGCACCGGCGACGTACAGCTCGCCTGCGACGCCGACGGGGACCGGCTGCAAGCGCGCGTCGAGGACCCACTGGGTGATGCCGCGCAGCGGGGTGCCGAGGGTCAGCGGGGAGTCGGCGATGAGCGGGGCGCTGATATTGGTGGCGACGGTGGTTTCCGACGGACCGTAGGCGTTCACGAACGCGCGCGGGACCGGGCCCTCGGTCCAGCGGGCGATGAGGTCGGGCGGGCAGGCTTCGCCGCCGACCATCACCATGCGCAGGGTGTCGAGTGGGGCGGGGTCGAGCACGGCCAGGCCGGAGGGGGTCATCAGAGCGTGCGTGACGCGCTGCTCCGAAAGCAGCTGCGTCAGTTCGTCTCCCACGTGACGGCCGGGCGGGGCGATCACCAGGGTCGCGGCGGAGTTCACGGCGAGCAGGAATTCCATCACCGAGATGTCGAACGACGGCGAGCCGACCTGCAGCACACGGGCGTCGGCGGTGCCGAACATGCGCGCGGTTTCCTCGGCAGCGAAACCCGCGATGCCCGCCTGGGTGACCAGCACGCCCTTGGGCAGGCCGGTGGAGCCGGAGGTGTAGATGACATAGGCCAGGTGCTGGGTACGCAGGGGTCGGCGGCGGTCGAGGTCGGTGACGGGATCGCTGGAACGCCAGGCACATTCGGCCATCAGCTTCAGCTCGTCGAGGACCAGCCAGTCGATCGGGCCCGGCAGCGAATCCTGCGACTCGGACACCGTAAGGCCGAGTCGCGCACCGGAATCGGTCACCATATGGGTGATCCGATCGAGTGGGTAGCTCGGGTCGACCGGCAGCCACGCGGCACCGGACTTGGCGATCGCCCACACCGCGAGGACCGACTCGATCGAGCGGGGCATGCCGACGGCGATCACGTCGTCGGGGCCGACACCGTTGTCGATGAGGACCCTGGCCAGGCGTGACGACGCGCGATCGAGTTCGCGGTAGGTGAGGGTGCGGTGGCCGTCGGTGACGGCATCGCGCTCAGGGTCGGCGGCAACAGCGTCGGCCAGGAGGTCGGGGAGCAGACCGGTGGCGGTGACCGGGACTCCGCGCATGTTGGTGAGGTGGGAGAGTTCGGGTGCCGACAGCAGCGGTAGGTCGCCGACGGCGGTGTCGGGGGTGGCGACCGCCGCGGACAGCAGTCGCACGAAACGGGCACCGAGAGTGTGCATCTCGGGCTCGTCGAACAGGTCGGTGGCGTACAGGGTGACGGCTTCGATGCCCGCGGGTTCGCCTGCGGCGCTGCGTCGTTCGGCGAGGGTGAGCTGCAGGTCGAACTTGGTGATGTCGAGTTCGACCTCGTGCACGGTCACCGGCGAACCGGCCAGGTCGAAGGTGGTGCCGAGGACGGCCTGGAAGTTCAGCGCCACCTGGAACAGCGGGTGACGCGACTGCGAGCGGGCCGGGTTCACGACGTCGACCAGGCGATCGAACGGGATAGTGGCGTGCGCGAAGGCGGCCAGGTCGGTTTCGCGGGTGTGTTCGAGGGCAGCGGTGAAGGTGGCGGCGGGGTCGACCTCGGTGCGCAGGACAAGGGTGTTGACGAACATGCCGATCAGGTCGTCGATGGCGCGGTCGCCGCGACCCGCGACACCGGTGCCGATGGCGATGTCGGTGGTGCCGGACAGGCGGGCGAGGAGCACGGCGAGCGCGGTGTGCACAACCATGAACAGCGAGGCGCCTGCCTGCTGGGCCAGGTCGGCGAGTCGGCGGTGCAGGTCGGCGTCGATGGTGAAGGTGGTGCGGGCGCCGCGCATGCTCGGTTCGATCGGACGCTGCCGGGCCGAGGGCAGTTCGAGCTGGTCCGGGAGATCGGCGAGAGTGCGCTTCCAGAAAGCGATTTCGCGCGAAGCCAGCGACTGCGGGTCGGCTTCGGCGCCGAGGAGTTCACGCTGCCACAGGGCGTAGTCGGCGTAGTGCACGCTCAGCGGCGACCATTCGGGCTCGATGCCATCGGTTGCGGCACGGTAGGCCGTGAGGACATCACGTACCAGCACCTGCAGCGAAACACCGTCTGCCGCAATGTGATGCAGCACGACAGCGAGTACACACTCCCCCGCCGGCTCCGGCGGGGTCGCTGCGCGGCTACGCCCGTCCCCGCCGTCAACAGTGGCGGAAGTCGCGGCGGCAGCGGAGATACCCACGAACTCGGCAGGCGCGGACCCGAAGTCCGTTGACGCCACTGCGCCATCACGGTCGGCTGTCGCCGCGATTGCGGGAGTCGCGTCCAACTGTGGACGCACGCGGTTGCCCGGCGCGAACGCGGCCGGTTCGGACTCGACGAGGAGGATGCGGGCGCGGAACGGGGCTTCGTGTTCTAGATCGAAACCCGCGCAGGCGAACCGGGTGAGTTCGGCGTCTAGGTCGGCGGCCGACACGGTGGTCGGGTCGTCGATGCGGAACAGGCCTGCGTCGCGAATGACCTGCTCGGCGACTTCGCCACCGGGGGCGTCGACGGCGGGGAACACGGTGCGCAGGGCTTCGTGGCGGTCGACCACCGCGTGGAGGGCTGCGACCAGGGCAGGGAGGTCGGTGTCGCGCAGGCGGATGACGAACGGCATGTTGTAGCCGGGGGCCGAGGGGTCGAACCGGTTGAGGAACCAGATCCGTTGCTGCGCAGGGGAAAGCGGGATCAGGTCGGGCCGGGGGCGAGCGGCGAGCACGGGGAGACGGTCCGAGACGCCGGTGTCGTCGCGCTCGGTGATCGCGGCGGCGAGGCGGGCGACGGTGGTCGCGCCGAACAGGTCGCGCACGGTCAGGCGGCAGTCGAGGTCGGCACCGAGGCGGGCCGACACCTGAGTGGCGACCAGGCTGTTGCCGCCGAGGGCGAAGAAGTCGTCGTCGCGGCCGACGCGGTCGCGGCCGAGCACCTCGCCGAACACCTTTGCCACCGTCTGCTCCACCGGGCCGATGGGCTCGGCGTAGGTGACGACGGTGCGGGCGGGGGCGGGCAGGGCCTTGCGATCCAGCTTGCCCGACGCGTTCACCGGTAGGGCGTCGAGCAGCACGAAAGCGGCGGGCACCATGTAGGCGGGCAGGGCGCGCAGGGCGGTCTCGCGCAGATCGTCGACCGCGACCGCGCCCGGCTCGGCTTCCACCACATAGGCGACCAACTGCTCGCCGACACCCGCGTCGTCGCGGACCATGACCACCGCACGAGCCACCGAGTCGACGCTGTCGAGGACCGCCTCGATCTCGCCGAGCTCGATCCGCAGACCGCGCAGCTTCACCTGGAAGTCGGTGCGCCCCAAGTATTCCAGTTCACCGTTGGTGGTCCAGCGGACCAGGTCACCGGTGCGGTACATGCGCTCGCCGGGCGCCGGGCTCGCACTGCTACCGGAAACGGCACGACCGGAGACGACCCGACTGTCGCAGGCAGGCCGGTCGGCGTCGGCGGGCACGGGTGCGGCGACGAAACGGCCCGCGGTGAGTTCGGCGCGGCCCACGTAACCCCGGGCGAGCTGTACCCCCGACAGATACAGCTCACCCGGAGCCCCGACCGGTACAGGCCGTAGCCGCGAGTCGAGAACATGGAGCCGGGTGTTGAACACCGGCGCGCCGATCGGCACCGTGACCCGGTCGGCGTCGATCACCTCGTGGAAGGTGACGTCGACGGCGGCCTCGGTCGGGCCGTAGAGATTGTGCAGCCGCGCACCCGTGAGCAGCCGCAGCCGTTGAGCCGGTGCGGCCGGTAGTGCCTCGCCGGATGCGAAGACCAGGCGCAGCGAGGTGCGCTCGGCGATTTCCTGCTGTGCCAGAAAGACTTCGAGCATCGATGGCACGAAATGTGCGACGGTGACGCCGTATTCGGCGATCACCCGGCGCAGGTAGGCGGGGTCGCGGTGGCCGTCCGGCTCCGCGAGCAGCAGGGTGGCGCCGATCTGCAAGGGCCAGAAGAACTCCCACACCGAGACGTCGAAGGTCATCGGGGTCTTCTGCAGCACCACGTCGACGCCGTGCAGTCGGTAGGTCTGCTGCATCCAGACGAGACGGTTCACGATCGCGGCGTGCTCGATCGCGACGCCCTTGGGCAGGCCGGTGGAGCCGGAGGTGAAGATGACGTAGGCGGGGTGACCGGGGCGCAGCGGGGCGGTGCGGTCGGCGTCGGTCAGCGGGGCATCGTCGTAGTCGCTCAGGTCGAGGTCGTCCACGGTCAGCACCGGCAGACCGTCGATCGGCGCGCCGTCGCGGGTGGTGGTGAGCACGACGGCCGGAGCGGCGGTGGCGAGGATGTGCGCGATGCGGTCGGCGGGGTGATCGGGATCGATCGGCACGTACGCGGCACCCGCGGTGAGCACGGCGTACATCGCGACCACCAGCTCTGGTGAACGCCGAATGCTCAGTGCCACCAGCGATTCCGGGCCGATACCGTCCGCGCGTAGGCGCCGGGCCAGTCGGTTCACCCGCTGAGCCAGCTCGCGATAGGTCAGCGTCGCGCCATCGAAGTTCGCGGAGTCGGCCGCACGGGCTGCGTCGGCCCGGCCGATAGCGTCACCGGGGCGCGTGGCATCAGCTGCGTTCGTACGGGATGTCCGCGTCGCGGCGTCACCGGGATACGCGGCCGCCGCACCCTCGGCGCGCCAAGATGTCGCCATGCGCACGGCCACGTCGTCGGGGGTGCGGGCGACCTGAGCTTCGAACATGGCGGGCAGGGTCGCCACCGGCACCGAGCGCTCGGTCAGCGCGGCATCCACATCGAACCGGGTGGAATTCCAGATTCGCGTGCTGACCTGCAGTTCCAGCTCGGTCGCCACCTCGATCGTGCTCAGCGCGGTGGCCAGGTCGGCGGCGGCGAGGCGCTCGAGAAAACCGAGGAAGCGCGCGTGATGGCGGGCCAGGGTGTCAGCGTCGTAGAGGTGCGGATTGGCTTCGAAGTCGACGTGCACGCGGTCGCGGTCGCCGTAGTAGACGTTGAGGCTGAGGTCCTCGATCGGGCCGGTGGACAGCACCCGGTAGCGACCGGTCGTGGTGCCGAGGGTGAGGTCGCTGCGGAAGAGCATGAAGTTGGCGAGCGGGCCGAACAGTGCGCGCCGGGCGGGGCGGCCGTCGTCGGAGGCATCGCGGCGGATGTCCTCGGCGCGGTAGCGCTGATGACGCAGCGCGCCGGCCACCTCGACCCGCGCCGCCCGCAGCAGCTCACCCCAGGTGGCGGTCGAACCCGCCGCGCCCGTGGGCAGCCGCAGCGGCACGATATTGGACAGCATGCCCGCCGAGCGGCGCATCACTGCGGTGGTGCGAGCGGTGACAGGCAGGCTCAGCACTGCGTCCGGACGGTCGGTGAGGCGGCCGAGGTAGGCGGCGAAAGCGGCAAGGAGGACGGCGGAGATCGCCGAATCATCGCTGGCGGCAATGGTTTCCAGACGGTCGACCAGCTTTTCCGACAAGCGTCCGCCGGTCACCAGGTTGATCGCCGAACGCGGCGCGGTGCGGGCGTCGAGCGCGGTGGGACTGTCAACGCCCGCGACGCGCTGGGCCCAGTGGTCGCGATCGCCGATGAAACGGGTGCTCTCGCGATACCGCTGTTCGCCCTCGACCAGCGCGGACAGCTCGCCCGGCACCACCTCACGCGCCGGGGTGCCGAGCATCCGCGCGGTGTAGAGCTCGGCGATGCGCTGGGAATTGGTGAACGCGCCGTAGCCGTCGAGCACGATGTGGTGGCCGCGCAGGTACCAGAACCAGCGCTTTTCGCCGACGCGCAGCACCGCGCCCGCCACCAGCCGGTCGGTGAGCAGGTCGATGGGGGCGCCGAATTCCGCGCGCATCCATTCCTCGGCGGCGGCGACGGGGTCGTCGTGGTGGCGCAGATCGATCAGCGGCAGTTCGTCCTCGACCGGGATCGAGTGGTCGACATACTGGTGCGGGATGCCGTCGGACTCGCCGATCCGCACCAGCGGTGAACCGTAGGCGTGGGCGGCCTCGGCCGAAACCTCTTGCAGCACATCCACATCGAGCTCGCCGTCGATGTCGACGTACTGGGCGATGGTGATCGGGACGTCGGGGTCGAGCAACTGTGCGTACCAGACACCCAGTTGGGCCGGGGTCAGCGGAAACGGCGGACCATCGACCTGCGCTTCCTGTGGTCGCGCGCTGTACCCACCCAACTCCGTACCGTGCACCAGAGCCTCCTCGTATCGCGAAAGAACAGCTCGAACCTTTTTCGGGCAGCACGAACAGACCTCGTGAACCGAAAGATTCGATGTGAACGCGGTGGGCGTGACGCCACACTCGCGCAAGATCCCCGACAGATCATGTGGACGAGATCGGCGACCCGAGTCGCCGAAGCAGACGGACGATGCGTCCGTCGCGGGTGCCTAGCTGTTGATCATTCCTCCAACGACTGTGTCAGTTACATCACATAGGTGCCTGTCCATGCTGTGCCGACAGTAGGCGCTCAGTTAATAAAAAGAAACTTTTTCCGCTAAAAAAATCGGGCGGTTGTCCAGCAGGTACCCGCCAGTAGGCATGACCTGGGCGTGAGTGTGGGCTCCAACACATTGGTGATTCCTATGTGAGCCACCACACCTTCAGATGCGGAGACTATGAGCCGAAACGTTGCATCTGCGTTGCATCGGCGCCGATGCGCCGGTCGAGCACCCGGATCTTGGCTTCTATCTGCGCATACAGTGGGGAATCACGATCGACGGTGGCCCGGTACGCGGCCCACGCGGCGGCGTCGTCGCGCCCTTCGGCGCAGGAGGTCCAGCGGCGCAGCACGGCGGCATCGGGGACAGCGAGCACGGCGCTGCGCAAGCGAGTCCGCAGCTCGTCGCGGATATCGCAGATGCCGGGAGCCGACGAGCGCGGCAGCACGGGCCCGGTGTACATGCGCAATGCGGATGCGGTATCACCGGAGTCGAGCGCAGCCCTGAGCTCTTCCACATCGGTTGCGACATGCACGCGCAGACGGTAAGGGCGCGAACCGACCACCGAGGCGCCGATCACCGACCGCAGCCGTGACATCGCGGCGCGGATCGTGCCGTTGTCGAGATCGGTGTCGTCGAGCAGCAGCGCCAGATGATCGGCGCCGAGACCCTCGGGATGCTCGGTGAGCAACAGCAGGATCTCGGCATGACGCTGCGAAATCGACACCCGCTCCCCCGCGATACTCAACTGCGGTTGCCCGAGACCGAGGACGTCGAGGCCCAGCCTGGCCTGTTCGTCGTCGTCCCGGTTCGCCGGAACCGGAGTGCCGTGGCCGGCGCGCATCGCCCGCAGCACGAGGTCCATTTCGGCGGCGGTGGCGGCCGCTTTGACCAAGGCGAGGATTTCCGGCTTGGCCACCCGCATCCCGCCGGCAATCATCAAAACGCCGATCAGCCTGCCGTCGGGCTCGTGCACGGGGGCCGCGGCACCGGTGATCTGATGCATGCGATGCAGGAAATGTTCGGGTCCGTGGATCCAGGTGGCACGGCCGGTGCGCACGACAAGGCCGACGGCATTGGTGCCGATGCGGCGTTCGCTGAGATCGTCGCCCTCGCGCAGGCCGATCTCGGCGGCGGCCTCGACCTGTTCGGGATGGCCGTGTACGGAGAGCACGCGACCGAACTGGTCGGCCACGGTCACAATCAACCCGGCCTGCGACGCGTCCTGGACCAGCAGTTTGTCGATCAGCGGCATGAGCGCGGCGATCGGATGGGCATCGCGATAACGCTCCAGATCGGCGCCACGCAACCCGCGACCGTCGATGACGTCCGTCGGATCGACACCGCCGCGCACACTGCGCAGCCATGATTCGAGGACGAGCGGACGTAGTAGGCCGGCCAGCTGGGTCAGCTGTTCACCACCGGCACTGAGAAATCCATGGGCCTGTGCGGCATAGGCTTCCAGAGCACCGAGCTGTGCGCCCGACTCCGATGCCTGCCGTGGGGGCCTCCCACCTGCAAGATTGCTGACCATTTGCCTTTCTTTCCCGCTACAAACTGTACCGGGCACTTATCGGGCAAAACGCCAGAAGTCGGGGTTTGTCCCGCAGGTCACATCGTGGTATCGAATGTCACTTCGTCACATGACCATGTAGTCGGCTATGTGTGCGGCCACCATCACTGTGGTGGCCTGTGGGCCGCGGCGCAGCGGGACCGGGACGATCGACAGATCGGCGACTGTCAAGGTGTCGATGCCGTGCACGTTGCCGTGCTCGTCGACCACCGCTCGCGGGTCACTGGCTCGACCCATGCGACAGGTGCCGGAAAGATGTTGGGAGGTACCGAGGTTTGCCTGTAGCCAGGGGTCGTCGATGGGACCGATTCGTCGGCCGAGGAGGTCTGCGGTCAGCGCTACTCCGTCGCGCAGACGGGCTCGGTCTCGGTGGCTGCGGAGGTAGCGCTGGTCGATGTGGGCGGGGACGGTCGGATCGGCCGAGACCAGCGTCAGCTCGCCGGACGACTCGGGATGCATCAGCGCGACCCCGATTCGGCGACGACCCGGCGTGAATTTCTGGGTGTACGGGCGTAGTTCCAGCTCGCCCATTTCGAGGACGTATTCGAGCGGGACAGCGGGCTCGTCGGGCTTGTCATCGGGGAATTCGACGCCGATCTCGGGATGATCGGTGCACCACGCGCCGACCGGAGCGGGCCGCACGATCGGCACACCGAGTGCGCGCAGCAGCGGTTCGGGACCGATCCCGGATCGGATCAACAGGGCGGCCGACTCGATCGCGCCCGCGCACAACACCGTCCGATCGGCGTAGGTTCGCCCCCTCTCGCGACCGCGCGCCCACTCCACACCGAGCACCCGGGTTCCGCGCAGCAGTAGTCGAGTCACCATGGTTTCGCCGGTGACCGTGAGGTTGGGTCGATCGAGGGCTGGGAGGAGATGGGTGATCGCTGGGCCCGCGCGGCGACCTCGCGATATCGCCAACGGCACCGGCCCGAATCCGAATTCAGCGGTCGGTGCGTTGAGGTCAGGGATTTCGGTGAATCCCGCTGCCGCGCACTGTTGCGCGAACTCGGCACTGAACTCGGTGAACTCGCGGGTGCGCGAGATCGGAACGGGGCCGCCGTGGCCGGGGGCCGTGGCGAAGTCCTCGTCGGCTTCGAGGTCGCAGAACACGGGGAGCACTGATTCGAACGACCAGCGTGGGCCCGCTACCGCGCTCCACGCTGCGAAGTCGGCGGCTGGTGGGCGAATGAAGTAGCTGCCGTTGATCGCACCGGAACCTCCGATCAGCTTGCCGCGCACCAGGTTTCCCCGGTATCGCCACACGACTCGGGATTCGGGGCCGACCGGCAGGTGACCGGGGTCGAGTAATTCGGACGGCAGCGTCCGATACGTCGGTCCGGCTTCGAACACTCGCACCGAACGCGCCGGATCCGCGCTGAGCCGGTTGGCGAGGACGCAACCCGCCGAACCGGCTCCGACGATGAGAGTGTTCGTCACGCAGACGGATTCAGCGGGGTGGGACGCTCGGTTTGAGGGCTTCGAAGCTGCGGGCGCGGATGACGCCGAGCCACAGGCCCGTTCCGTAGGCCACGTCGTCGAGGCGTTTGTAGGCGACGTAGCGCAGGGGGTCGAGGCCGCCCGAATCGCGGTGGGTGAACCAGTCGGCCAAGCCGTCGGCCAGTGCCATCGTGATGGCGATCTTGCGGATTCGGCTCGACGCGATGACCGCGAGCAGTGTCACCGGCCAATAGTCGCGACACATCGCCGAGGCCAGGCGCCACATGCCGGCGAAATAGCCGCGGGCCAGGTAGACCGCCGCGATTCTGGTCGGGTTGTCGAGTTCGGTGAAGACCCGGCGCAGGCGGACCAGGGCCGTGGCGAGGGTGACGAGTCCGCCGAGCAGCCCCCATTTCGACAGGGTCGCGAACAGCAGACTGGCCAGGACGGTCCAGGACGGGACCGACAGCGGCGAGACCAGGCCCGAATGCCGTTTGCCGAGCGGCGCGGCACCGGTGCCGTAGAACAGTTTTCGCCCGAACCAGGCGCGGAAGGCCACGCGGTGATCGTGGGCGACGTGCGCGGCGGGCTCGTAGCGCAACCGCCAGCCCGCGCGTTCGAGTCGCCAGCACAGGTCGACATCCTCGGCCACCTGCATCGATTCGTCGAATCCGCCCTCGCCGAGCAGCGCCGCGCGCCGGGCAAGCAGTGCCGCGCTCGGCACATACGACACGATGCCGCGCGCGTGCACCGCCGACTCGCGACGGCCGAGGTCGAGGGAGGAGCGGGTGTGTTCGTAGCGGGCGAGCGCGTTGGATTCCTTGTCGAGCGCCACGATGCGCGGCGCGACCAGCGCGACCTGCGGATCGCTGAAATGTCCGAGCATGACCTCGAGCCACCCACTGCGCGGCACCACATCGGAGTCCAGGAATGCGACGAAGCCCGTTGTCGCCGCCTTCAATCCGGCATTGCGCGCGGCCGCGGGGCCTAGCGGGCTCTCGTGACGGATCACCGTTACCTGACCACGACCGGATCGCGGTGGGATGCGGACCGGCTCGTCGGAACCGTCGTCGACGACGATCACATTGTGTCCACGCAGCACCGCGAGCAGACGTAAGAGCCCGTCGGCATTGTTGTAGAGCGGGATGACGACGGTGACGTCGTCGAGGGACGGCTCCAGCCGTGGGCGCGGGTTGGCCACGCCGGAATCGAGCAGTCGGCGCGCGACGATCGCCGACCTGGTGTCGGTCACCTCCAGGTATCCGTCGCCGATCAACTCGGCGGCCTCCGGGGCCAAGCGCAGCATCCGTGCGGGCGATCCTCCGATCAGGATCCGACCCCCGGAAAATGCGCGCACCCGTGGATCGATCCGTACCCCGAAGCCGTCGGGCAGACGATCATGGCGCATTCCTCGCATGCTATTCGCAGTTGGCCCCGCAGACATCATCACCCCACAAAAAAGGACTAAAGTCTGCCTGAAATACGGCTGTGACCGGTTGCCGGACGCGTCAACAAGATCGGCAGCGCACTTCCGGCAACTAGAGCGGACTCTCGTTGCACGCCTTGGCCGGTGGCCGCTTCACGGTCAGCGGCAGCGACACCCTGGTACGGCTGCGCACCGGACGCGAGTGGTCGACGGCCGGGCGCGGAATGGTGCGTCCCGGTGCCGTCAGTGCCGCTTCGCCGTAGCCCTGCACGCACTCCGGGTCCGGCCCGTTGGCGGGCAGGCCGGTGAAGAATTTCGCGGCCATGCAGCCACCGCGGCAGGAGTCGTAGTGCGAGCACTTGGTGCAGGCGCCACCGTCGACCGGTTCGCGCAGTTCAGCGAAGAGCTGCGAGTCGGTCCAGACCGCGTCGAAACCGCCGTCAGCGACGATGTTTCCGGCCTTGAAGCGGTCATGGATGGCGAAGGGGCAGGCGTAGACGTCGCCGACCGGGTCGACCAGGCAGACCACGCGACCCGCACCGCACATGTTCAAACCCGGTAGGGCCGAGCCGAATGCGGACAGGTGGAAGAACGAGTCGCCGGTGAGGACACCCTCGCCGTTGGCCACGAGCCAGTCGTAGAGCTCGCGCTGCTGTTCGGGCAGTGGGTGCAGTTCGTCCCACACGTCGGCGCCGCGACCCGACGGGCGAAGGCGGGTCAGTCGCAGGGTGGCGCCGTATTTGTCGGCGATGGCCTTGAATTCGTCGAGCTGGGAGATGTTGTGACGGGTGGCGACGACCGAGAGTTTCGCGTCCTCGAAACCCGCGTCGTACAGATTCGACAGCGCCTTGATCGCGGTGTCGTAGGAGCCGGGACCACGCACGGCGTCGTTGACCGCGGCGTCGGCGCCGTCGAGGGAGATCTGCACGTCGACGTAGTCGCTTGCCGCCAAGCGCGCGGCGACCTCTTCGTTGATGCGAACGCCGTTGGTGGAGAACTTGACCCCCACATTGTGCGCGGTGGCGTAGTCGACCAGTTCCCAGAAGTCAGGGCGCACGGTCGGTTCACCGCCGCCGATGTTGACGTAGAAGATCTGCATGCGCTCGAACTCGTCGATCAGCGCCTTGCACTGTTCGGTGCTCAGTTCGTTCGGGTCGCGGCGGCCCGAGGAGGAAAGGCAGTGCACGCACGACAGGTTGCAGGCGTAGGTGAGTTCCCAGGTGAGGCAGATCGGGGCGGCGAGACCGGATTCGAAACGGTCGATCAGTCTGCCGCCTTCGCTGGCCTCGGTGACTTCCAAGGCTTTCGGGGCGGGAGCGACCGGGCCGGGCGATGCCACGATCATGTCGGTGTCGGCCAGCTGCTTCAGCGCGGCGACGTGGGTCTCGGAGGCGTCGATGCCCTTGGCACGCAGTGCGTCGCGCACCGAGGAGTGCGCGGGCAGCGACCGGACCACGTCGACGAGATCGCGGCTCTTGAGGAACGAGAGCTTGCGGGTGCCGAAGTGATACAGCAGGGCGCCGAAGGACTCCGGGCGCAACGAGACCCGCGGGTGCAGCGTCCAACGGGTGTCGAGATCGAGCATGGTCAGTACACGCCGCACATGCCGTCGATGCTGACCTCTTCGATCAGCGTCTCGGTGACCAGGTCTTCGTCGGATTCGACGGTCGCAGGGGTGGTGTTCTCGGACATGACTACCTCCAGTGTGTTGCCGGTCACCCCGGACCTTAACGTCAGTGACTGCCATAAAGAGTGGAATCGGAAAATCTTTCTCTGAGCACACGCCGCCCCCATCACGTGCGAACCCCTCTAGACTTCCGGGGGCAGGATGGGAAAAGGGCTGATGGCCCGGCGGCAGTAGAGGTGAGGCAGAGGCTTGCGTAACCATGGTGGGGCGGGCGCTAGTTCGACACTCTCAGAGGGCGAGATCGTTGACGCGGCACTCAAGGTGGTGCGCGAGGACGGTGTCGAGAAGCTCTCGATGCGACGGCTCTCGCGCGAGCTCGGGGTGTCGCCGATGGCGCCGTACTACTACGTGGCCGACAAGCGCGAGCTGCTCGATCTCGTCGCCAGCGCCGCGCTGGTCGGGGTGCGCAAGCCGCCGCGCGAGTCCGGTCCGTGGCAGCAGCGCCTGCGCGATCTGATCGATCAGATAGACGATAAACTGCGCACGCATCCAGGCTTGGGCGACATCTTGCTCGAGCAGATGCTCGGTAAGCAGCTCGACCTGATCGACGCCGTGATGGAGATCCTGTTCGACGCGGGCTTTTCCGACCGCAACGTGCTGGCCGCCTACGCGACCATCCACACCTACCTGTTCGGCCGCAGCAGAGTGAATCCGCGCGATCGTTCCGCGCCCGCGGACGTGCTGCTGCCCGAGGCGGTGGCCCGAGCCACGAAGTACATGTCCGACCTGCGCGGCAAGTACTCCTACGACTTCGGGATGGAGGTGCTGGTCGCCGGACTCGAGGCGCAGCTTGCTCTGCAGACACGTCCCGGCCTAGCATAAAATAACTGAAACACGTTCTAGTTTTGCCCGAGAGGACGACATGACCACAGTCGAGGTTCCGCACGGCTCGCGTTCAGTGGTGCTGCGAGTAGCCGCGGTGATCGCCGAAACGGCCGACACCCACTCCGTGGTCTTCGAGGTGCCCGCCGACCTGCGCGAGCGCTTCACCTACTCCCCCGGGCAGTTTCTCACGCTGCGCATCCCGAGCGACCAGACCGGGTCGGTCGCGCGCTGCTATTCGCTGGCCAGCTCGCCGTTCACCGACGACCTACCGAAGGTGACTGTCAAGCGCACCGAGGGCGGTTACGGCTCGAACTGGTTGTGCGACAACATCTCCGCCGGTGACCAGCTCGAGGTGCTGCCGCCGTCGGGTGTGTTCACCCCCAAGAACCTCGACGAGGATCTGCTGCTGTTCGGCGCCGGTAGCGGGATCACGCCGGTGATGTCGATCCTGAAGTCGGCGCTGTCACAGGGTGGCGGCAAAGTGGTGCTGATCTACGCCAACCGCGATGCCGATTCGGTGATTTTCGCCGATGAGCTGCGCGAACTCGTGGGCAAGTATCCGCAGCGGTTGACCGTTGTGCACTGGCTCGAGCCGCTGCTCGGTCTGCCCACCGCCGACATGCTGGCGGGCCTGGTCTCGCCGTATGTCGCCTACGAGGCGTTCATGTGCGGGCCGAAGCCGTTCATGGATCTGGTGCACGACGCGCTCGCTTCGCTGAATGTGCCGCGCACCCGGACCCACGCCGAGGTGTTCAATTCCCTCGCCGGTGATCCGTTCGAAGACCACGCGCCGGTCGCGGTGTCCGAGGCCGAGGCGGCCGACGCGGCCACGGTCGAGGTGGAGCTCGACGGGCAGGTGCACGAGATGTCGTGGCCGCGCAAGCAGACGCTGGTCGACATCATGCTCGACAAGGGTCTCGACGTGCCCTACTCCTGCCAGGAGGGCGAGTGCGGGTCGTGTGCCTGCACCGTCCTGGAAGGCAAAGTGGAGATGGCCAATTCGGAGATCCTGGATCCCGAGGACATCGAGAACGGCTACATCCTCGGCTGCCAGGCGCGACCGGTGACCGATCGGTTGCGGATCCAGTTCTAACGCATGGCCCGGTAGGCGGCACGCTGCTCGGGGTCGAGGTGTTCGGTCGCGTAACTCAAAGCGGTGCGGCCCAATTCGGGGGCATTGGCGTTGAGGAAGTCGGTGAGGGCCGCCGGGTCGACGCGCTTGCCCACTTCTCTGAGCATCCAGCCGAGTGCTTTCTGTATGAGGTCTCGGTGGTCTTCTTTGAGGATCGCGGCGAGTTCGAGGGTGGTGCTGGGGTCACCCGCCTTGATGAAGGCGAAGGTGGATAGCAGCGCGACCCGTCGTTCCCACAGTGAATCCTGTTGGGCCAGGTCGAAAAGCAGGGCGCGATCGTCCTTGTCGAGCAGCCAGGGTCCGATGATGTTCTCGGCGGAGGCGTCGACCAGATCCCAGTTGTTGACTCGGCCTCTGCGGACAGCCGCCAGGTAGAGGTCGACCATTTCCTCGCGGGCCTTGTCGTCGCGGGCGCGCGGTTTCGAGGCGTCGGCGAAGCGGGCGTTGAGGATGAACAGGGCGGCCAGGCGTTCCTCGTGCATAGGGCTGTCGAGGAGTTCGTCGATCTGCGCGAGGGGCAGTGTGGGGAACTGTTTCGCCACACGTCTGGTGGCGGGCACTCGGATGCCGAGGAAGATGTCGCCCTCGCCGTATTCGCCGGGGCCGGTTTTGAAGAAACGTTGCAGGTGATGCGCGTCAGTGGGGTTCGCCAGGTCGGCGAGGGTCTTGCGCACCTGTGCAGCGGTGGGAATCTCGGACACACGCACCTCCGGGTCGGGGTTCATTCAACACGGGGTGCGGTGACATCTTCGCGACGACCCCGTCGACTGTCCTGCTTGCCCACCTACTCGGGCTCAGACGGAGGTGGTCGGCGCCGACTCGGGCGATCAGGCGGGCAGCGCACCCAATAGTCGGCCGGATTCGAAAGTCGCCGCGCCGGTGGGCAATTCGCCCGGTCGTCCGCTGGTGCGGACGGTGACGGTGCCTGTGCCGGTGGTGGGGCGGCCGAGTTCGTCCATCTTGCGGACGGTTTGCGCGGCGACGGCCGGAGCGCTGTCGAACAGGCGCACGCCGTCGGGCAGGGCCGCGACGATGGCGTCGATGACCAGCGGATAGTGGGTGCAGCCGAGGACCACGCCCTCGACGTCGGCCGGGGTGCGGGCGGCGGAGTCGGCGATCGAGGCGCGGATCGCGGTGACATCGCCGCGGTCGATCGCGTCGGCCAGTCCGTGACAGGCGACCCCGACGACCTTCGCGTCACCGCCGAACCGGGTGATCAGGTCGGCTTGATAACGGCTGGCAGTGGTCGCCGCCGTCGCCCAGACCGCGACCGATTTACATTGTGCCGCTGCGGGTTTGATCGCGGGCACGGTGCCGATCACCGGGATCTTGTCGCCGACGGCCGCACGAACGTGGTCGAGGGCGGTGACGCTGGCGGTGTTGCACGGCAACACGACCACCTCGGCGCCGAGTTCGACCGCCTGGCGCGCGGTGCCGACAACTCGCTCGACGACCCACTCCTCTGGCTTCGGACCCCACGGTGCGTTGTCGGGGTCGAGCAGCAGCAAAAGGTCGACATCGGGCCGCAGCTTGCGCAACCACGCAGCCGTCGGCAAGAGGCCGAGGCCGGAATCGATGAGCGCGACGATCACTGCTACACCGTATTACAGGGCCGGAAATCGGCCCCTCGCGACCACAGTCGCGACCGGTTCAGACCGCAAGCTCGAGCTCGTCGAAACCGACGGTCACCGTGCGACGCCGCTGCTGGCGAACGCCGCCTTCCGGGTGGTCGAGCCCTTCGGCGAACTCCACCCGGAGCATCGCGAGCTCGACGTCGACATCAAGGACAACCCCGCTGAGACCGACGAACGGACCCTCTGGGAAATACACGACCTCACCGGCCGATAGTTCGCTACACCGCACACGGGTCACGATAATCGCGACCGCGGCGGACGACCGGGATCCGCGCAGGATTCAGGCGCTGCACTCATCCGCGAGGGCAGCGTCTGTGACGAATGCTGGTCAGCCTGACCGCCGTGGGCAGCACCCTAGCGGCTTGAACATCTGTGTGATACATATGTCTAATACGTTTGTCCTACCACCTCTCTCTGGTGGGCGCGAAAGGGCGCACAATGACTCGCCGCAAACTCACACTGGGCGCACTCGCCTTCCTCACCACAGTCGCAGCGATGCTCGTCACAGTCGGCTCGCTGCGTGATACCCACGTCATAACCGTGACCCGCACGACCGATGCGAATCCCGACGTCATGTGGGAACTGTGGAGTAATGTCCCCGCGCGCACCGAGTGGGACCGCGGTCTGGAGTACATCAATGTCGACGGACCGTTCGAAGCGGGCACCACCGGCACCGTCAAGGTCGAGGGTCAGGACCCGGTGCGGTACCAAATCGTCGACGTAACCCCGAAAGTGAACTTCACCGACCGATTCGAGAGCCTGCTCTGGACCCATACCGACTGGCACCACACCATCGAACGCCGAGCCGACGGACGCTACGACGTCACCTGGCGCTTGGAAACCAAGGGCCCACTGTCCCTGATCTCACTACCCGTACTGAAGAACATCTTCGGGGAGGAAGTGCCCACCGCCGTCGACGAATTCGTCGAACTGGCGGAGAGCAGAAGCTCGCACTGAGCCGAGACCGATGAGCGCGACGATCACGGCGTCCACTGTCCTTACAAGGCCGCGAGGCGACCACCGTGCAGCGGACTTGGTCAGGCGATCACCAGGCTCGCCATGGTTGCCTGGTGATCACTTGACCATTACGTTGTTGTGGCGAGGAGGTCGGCCACCGGGGTGGGATTGGCCAGCTTCGCGCGCAGTTTCATCACCTGGGGCGTCATGCCCGCGCCGAGAACGGCGGTGAGGATGCCGTCGCGGGAGTAGTAGGCGAGGAACTTGCGGCCGTCATCGGAGACGACGGTGACGTCGTCGTCGGGTGACGGGGTGCCGAGGGCCTGGATCTTGAGGTCGTACTGGTCGCTCCAGAAGTACGGAACGCGGGCCATAGTCGGAGGCGCACCACCGAGAAGGGCGGTGACCAGCAGTTTCGCCTGTTCGCCCGCGCTGGTCCAGTGTTCTACGCGCTTGCGGACGCCACCGCTGTGTTGCCAGGCGGCGACGTCACCGACTGCCCAGACGGCGTCGGCGTTCGTCCGGCCCACCTCGTCGGCGAGCACGCCGCCGCCCGCCGACCGCTCGGCCAGTTCGATGCCGGAGTCAGCCAGCCAGTCGGTGACAGGAACCGAACCCACACCCACCACGACCAGGTCGGCATCGATTTCGGTGCCGTCGGTGCAGACCGCGCCGCGCACCCGACCGGAATCATCGGCACGGAGAGTGTCGACGCCGACGCCGCAACGCAGGTCGACACCTTCGTCGCGATGCAGCCGCGCCACCAGAGCGCCGACCTGTTCGCCGAGGACCGAGGCCAGCGGGGTCGGCTGGGGTTCGATCAGGGTCACCTCGACACCGGCGGCGCGGAAGCTGGCGGCGAGTTCGCAGCCGATGAAACCGGCACCGATGATCAGCGCGCGATCCGCGCCGTCGAGTTCGGTGCGCAGGGTTTGCGCGTCCTCGTGCGCGCGCAGCACGTGCACACCCCCGACCTCGGGTAGACCGGGGAGCCTGCGCGGACGCAGACCGGTCGCGATGATCAATTGGTCGTAGGCGAGCGTGCTGCCGTCGGCCAGGCTGACGGTGCGCGCGGCGGTGTCGACGCCGGTTACCGCCGTCCCGAGGCGCAGCTCGATGTTCTTGTCCGCGAAGAACTCCGGCGGGCGAAGCGTGGTGTCGTCGGTCTCCCCACGCACGAACTGCTTCGACAACGGCGGACGATCATAAGGCGGCCGCGTCTCGTCCCCGAGCAACAACACCCCACCCTCATACCCCGCCCGACGCAGTTCCTCAGCCGTCCGCAGGCCTGCCAGCCCCGCTCCGACGATCACGATGGGCGCACTCATATGTGTCCTTCTGCTGTGCCACAGACCACTCCGGTCCTCCCCTGTTTCTACCAGTGCGCACGGCGCCATCGGGCCCCAAGTCGATACGGAACGCCCTATCCGCAACAACGACACTCAGCCGAGCGGAGTCACCCCTTCTCCAACGACGCCACATCCCCGGCGGTGACAACCTTCCCGAGCGTGACAGTCGGCAGTTCCGGCTCTCGGGTGACGAGCGCGAGCGCGGGGTCGGCGAACACCTCGTCGCTGTGACCCGCCGCCCGGCCGCGCAGGATGCGGATGGCTGTCAGACCGAGGGCGGCGTGCAGGGTAGCGGCTGTGGCGGCGACGACGTGTAGTCCGGTGGTGAAGGCGGCGCGGGCGTCCTCCAGGGTGGTGGGGGTGAGGGCGAGGTGGAGAGTTTCGGGGAGGGTCGGGGCGAGGTCGGGGCCGTTGAGGCGGAAGAGGGCGGCGGCTAGGGAGCCGAGCAGGGCAATGCCCAGGGCGTTGCCTAGTTCGTTGGCGGTTTCGGCCAGGGCTGCTGCGGAGCCTGCGCGTTCGGTGGGGACGGTGGGGACGGCGATGTCGGCGACGACGCTGAACGAGATGCCGTAACCGATGCCCGCGACGGCGGTTGCGGCGATGTACCAGCCGATACCGGTGCCGGTGCCGGTCGGCAACAGCAGTAGTAGGCCGGCCGCGATCGTGAAATGGGCGGTGATCAGGGCTGTCGAGTGGCCGATGCGGGTCACGACGGCGGGGGTGACGACGGCGGTCACGGTGAGGACGAGGGCGCCGGGGACCGCGAGGAGTGCGGCGTCGGCGATGGACAGGCCCAGGACGGATTGCAGGTAGGTGGCCGTCAGGTAGGCGGTTGCCGACCAGGCTGCCAGGGGCAGGAACCCGGTGATGATCGCGATGGTGAAGACGGGGTTGCGGAAGAGGGTGAAGTCGATCAGTGGGTTGTCGATGCGTCGTTGCCTGCGACCGAACACCGCGAGCAGCGCCACACCCGCCATGCCGAGAACCATCGGCCCGGCCGAGAAGGCCTCCGCGGCAACATGCTTCACCGCATACATGCTCAGCAGCAGACCGGAGGCCGAGGTGAGCACGCTGACTATATCGACGCCGACACCGCCGCTCCCTCGCACCTCACCGAGCAGGATCGGCGCCAGCACCAGGAACACCAGCACCACGGGCACATTGATCAGCAGCACCGACCCCCACCAGAAATGAGTCAACAGCTGACCGGCGACGATCGGGCCGATCGCGAAACCCGCGGCGAAGGTGGCGGCGAAGATGCCGATGGCTTGGGCACGCTTGCGTGGGTCGGTGAACAGGGTGCCGAGCACGGCGAGCGCCGACGGCAACAGCGTCGCACCGGCCACACCCATCAGGACGCGGAAGGCGATCAGCAGTTCGGGGCTGGTGGCGAAGGCCGCTCCCACCGAACCGAGGCCGAAGATCGCCGCGCCGATCATCAGTAGGCGTTTGCGGCCGTAGCGGTCGCCGATGGTGCCGAACGCGATCAGCAGGGAGCCGACCGCGAAGCCGTAGCTGTCCAGGATCCACAAGGATTGGTCGGCCGAGGGTGACAGGGCGTCGGTGATGGCGGGCATCGCCAGGAACAGCACCGAGCCGTCCATCGCGACGAGCAGCACGGGGCCGAGGACCACCAGCAGGCCGAGCCAGGAGCGCAGCTCGGTGTTTCGGGTTCGATTCATGCCACTCACCCTGCGATCGGACGGCGGCGGCAACCAGACCCCTGACGTGGGTACACCTGGGCGAGGTACGCAGGACCCACCCCTGGTGCCTACGATGGGAAGGATGGAGTTGGAAAGCCTCGGAACGTTCCTCAAGTCCCGCCGCGACCGCACCACCCCGGAACGGATCGGCCTACGCACCTTCGGCGTCACCCGCCGGGTGCCGGGTCTGCGTCGCGAGGAGCTGGCTCAGCTCGCCGGCGTCAGCGCCGGGTACTACACCCGCCTCGAACAGGACCAGGCAGGCACCGTCTCCGCGCAGGTGATCGACGCCCTCGCCCGGGTACTGCAGCTCGACCCCGCCGAGACGACCCACCTGCACAATCTCGCGGGCCAACCGTCGGTCCCCCGGCTGGTCAGAGACGAACCGGAGCAGCCACACCCTCGGGTCCTCACGCTGCTCACCTCACTCGGTGACACGATGCCCGCCGTGGTCCTCGGCCGCCGCGGCGATGTGCTCGCCTGGAATCGTGCGGGGCACGCGCTCGTCGCCGAGCACCTCGATTTCACCGCGCCCGACGATCCCGCGCAACGCCCGTCGATTCCGCGACTGTTCTTCCTCGATCCGCACGCCAGGGACCTGTACCGGAATTGGGACGAGCTCGCCCGCATCCACGTCGGCTACCTGCGACTCACCGCGGGAAGGTACCCCACCGACGGGCATCTGGCCGAGCTGATCGGCGAACTCTCCATGCGCAGTGCGACTTTCGCGACATTGTGGGCCGCTGCGGAGGTCGCCGATTGCACTGTCGGACCCATGGATCTGCGTCATCCGACGGTCGGGCGGGTCGATGTCGACTATCAGGTGTGGTTGCAGCCCGACAGTCCCGACCACCGGCTCGAGATCTACACCGCGCGCGATGAGAGTTCGGCCGATGCGCTGCGCCTGCTGACTGCCGGATCCGCCAGGGCACAACAGCTTCCGGCGATGGTCGACTCCGAGGCATCGGACGGAACCCACACCTAGACCGACGAACCGGTGACGCCGCGTATACGACGCCACCGGTTTCGATCAGCTACCCGCGATGATCGCCCCTGCCGCACCCGGTGGCACCGGGGCGTAGGAGTCGAACACCATCGAATAGTTCGCTCGGCCACGGGTTTTCGAGCGCAGATCCCCGATGTAGCCGAACATCTCCTGGAGCGGGGTCAGCGCGCGGATGACATGCGCGCCGCCACGTTCGGTGAGCTCGGTGACCCGGCCACGGCGGGCGTTGAGGTCACCGATCACCTCACCGACGTACTCCTCCGGCGTGACGACCTCGACGGCCATCACCGGTTCGAGCAGTACCGGTTTCGCCTTCGCGATCGCCGCGCGCACCGCCGCCGCGCCCGCGAGACGGAACGCCAGTTCCGACGAATCCTGCACGTGAGCGGCGCCGTCGAGCAGCGTCACCTTCACGTTCACCAGGGGGAAGCCGGCGAGCGTGCCGACGCGCAGCGCGTCTTGCGCGCCCGCGTCCACCGCGGGGATGTACTCCCGTGGCACACGTCCGCCGGTGACCCGGCTCTCGAATTCGTAGATCGCGTCGTCATCGGCCACGTGTGGCGCCAGCGCGATCACCACCTTGGCGAACTGCCCGTGCCCACCCTGTTGCTTGCGGTGGGTGTACTCGAACAGATCGACTGCGGCGGTGATGGTTTCGCGGTAGGCCACGCGTGGGGCGCCGATGTCGGCGTCGACCCGGAACTCGCGTTTCATCCGGTCGACCAGGATTTCCAGGTGCAACTCGCCCATGCCGCCGATGACCGTCTGGCCGGTTTCGGCGTCGACGTGCACGGTGAACGTCGGGTCCTCGTCGGCCAGGCGAGCCAGGGCGGTGCCCAGTTTGTCCTGGTCGGCGCGGGTCCTCGGTTCGATCGAGACGGCGAGTACGGGGTCGGGGAACGTCATCGACTCCAGCACGACGGGGGCTTCCCGATCGCACAGGGTGTCGCCGGTTCCCGTCGCCTTCAGTCCGATCACGGCACAGATCTGCCCGGCCTGCACCCGCTCGACGGCGATCTCGGTGCTCGAATGCATCTGGAACAGTTTGCCCAAACGCTCCTTTCGTCCATTGGTCGAATTCATTACGGTCGCACCGGGTTCGGCAGTTCCCGAGTACACCCGCAGGTACACGAGCTTGCCGAAGAACGGGTGCAGCGCAACCTTGAACGCCAGGGCCGCGAACGGCTCGGCGATATCGGGCGCGCGGTGGATGTGCTCACCTTCCGGCGAGAATCCGTGCACAGCAACGACATCCAGCGGCGACGGTAGGTAGTCGACGACGGCGTCCAGCAGCGGTTGTACGCCGATGTTGGCCAGTGCCGAGCCGCACAGGACCGGGTAGGCCTGCGCGTCGATCGTCATCCGCCGGATGGCGGCCTTCAGCATGTCGACGGCGATCGGCTTGCCTGCGAGGTAGCGTTCCAGCACTTCCTCGTCGGCTTCGGCGACCGCCGCCTCCAGCGCCTCGCGATGCTGGAAGGCCTTGGCACGCAGGTCGTCCGGGATCTCGATGGTCTCGAAGTGGGTGCCACGGTCGGTGTCGCCACGCCACACCTTCGCGGTCATCTCGACCAGGTCGATGATTCCCTCGAACTCGCGTTCGGCACCGATCGGCAGCTGAATCACCAACGGGCGCACCCGGAGTCGCTCCGCGATGGTCCGCACGGTGAACGCGAAATCGGCACCGAGCTTGTCCATCTTGTTCACGAAACAGACGCGCGGGACGCCGTACTTGTCGGCTTGGCGCCACACCTGCTCCGATTGCGGCTCAACGCCTTCCTTGGCGTCGAACACCGCGACCGCACCGTCGAGCACCCGCAGCGAACGCTCCACCTCGACGGTGAAGTCGACGTGGCCAGGGGTATCGAGGATGGTGATCTGGTGTTCGTTCCACCAGCAGGTGGTCGCCGCGGCCGCGATGGTGATGCCGTGTTCGCGCTCCTGGATCATCCGATCCATCACCGCGGTGCCGTCGTGCACCTCACCGAGGGTGCGGGTGACGCCGGTGTAGAACAGCACCCGTTCGGTGGTGGTGGTCTTGCCCGCGTCGATGTGGGCGGCGATGCCGATATTGCGTATTCGGGCGAGATCGATTCTGGTCATGGGAATCCCCCAGGCTGGTTCTTGTCGATGGATCGACGCTCGCCTGTTGGGCGTTCCGGGAACGGCACGGGCGTCGGATCACGCGGCGCCGCACCGGCGCCTCATGACCCGATGCGAACTAGAACCGCGACTGCGGAAGTGCTGTAACCATGGGTCAAGTTCTACGCGACCGATTGCTCGCTGTCGACAGGATTTTCGCGCTCCGGGCATAAACGCGCGCACACCACGGTTCGTCCCAACGAGCAGCCCCCGCCACCTCTAGGAGCCCACGGATGCCCGAAACCGCACTCGACCTGCACGCCCTCATCGCCGACTCCCGCATCGGCATCCTCGCCACCATCAAATCCGACGGCCGCCCGCAACTGTCCCCCGTCACCCCGTACTACGACCGCGAGGCGGGCATCATCTATGTCTCGATGACCGAGGGCCGCGCCAAGACGGTCAACCTTCGCCGCGACCCACGAGCCGCCCTCGAGGTCACCAGTGCCGACGGCTGGTCATGGGCCACCGCCGAAGGCACCGCCACCCTGACCGGCCCCGGCACCGACCCGAACGGTCGGGAGGTCGAGGCGCTGGTCGACTACTACCGCGCAGCCGCAGGCGAGCACCCCGACTGGAACGAGTACCGCGAGGTCATGGTCTCGGACCGCCGAGTACTCATGGCGCTGTCCGTCGAGCACGTCTACGGCGCCAAGATTCGCTGAGTCAGGCGTTCTCCGAAAGGAATTCGGTGATATCCGGCGCGCACCGCGTCTGCTCCAACGCGCCGCTTCGCTGGCTTGACCCCGAAGACGTAGTACTTGCCCGGCGCAGTCGCTACTCGTCAGATGCCGTTGATGTGAGTGCTTGGGCGAACATGATGAGGATTCCACTCGGCCCGCGCAGGTAGGTGAGCTTGTAGACGCCTTCATAGTTGGCCACGCCGCGGAGCGGGTGGTGACCGTGCCTGGCTGCGATCGCGAGGGCGTCGTCGATGTCGTCGACGGAGAAGGCGATGCGGTGCATGCCGATCTCGTTCGGCAGCGTAGGTGAAGTGTCGATTGCCTCGGGATGGATGTACTCGAACAGTTCGATTTGCCCGGAGCCGTCCGGAGTTCGGAGTACTGCGATCTTGGCATGATTGCCGTCGAGACCGACAGCGGTGTCGGCCCACTCGCCGCTGACCGTGTCGCGGCCGAGAACCGTGAGACCGAGGTCGGAGAAAAACCTGATCGTGGCCTCGATGTCGCGGACGGCGATGCCGATGTTCTCCAGCTTGATGGTCATCTGTGGGTTTCCTTCGATTGGTTTATACGCCAAACGCTACCGACCCCCACCGACAACCACGATGGCCTCGCCGGTCCTGCCCACCGAACGCCGAACGGCGTCGCTCCCGGGGGAGCGACGCCGTTCAGGTTGTGCAGTGGGTCTTACAGACTCACTTGATGATCTTCGTGACGCGACCGGCACCGACGGTGCGGCCACCTTCGCGGATCGCGAAGCGCAGGCCTTCGTCCATGGCGACCGGCTGGATCAGCTTGACCAGCATCTCGGTGTTGTCGCCGGGCATGACCATCTCGGTGCCCTCGGGGAGGGTAACGACGCCGGTCACGTCCGTGGTACGGAAGTAGAACTGCGGGCGGTAGTTGTTGAAGAACGGGGTGTGGCGGCCGCCCTCGTCCTTCGACAGGATGTACGCCTGGCCCTCGAACTCCGTGTGGGGAGTCGTGGTGCCCGGCTTGACGACAACCTGGCCACGCTCGACATCTTCGCGCTTGATGCCACGAACCAGCAGGCCGACGTTGTCGCCCGCCTGGCCCTGGTCGAGCAGCTTGCGGAACATCTCGATACCGGTAACGGTGGTCTTGGTCGACTTCTCCTTGATGCCGACGATTTCCACCTCCTCGTTCACATTGACGATGCCGCGCTCGACACGACCGGTGACGACGGTGCCACGACCGGTGATCGTGAAGACGTCCTCAACGGGCATCAGGAACGGGAGCTCGGTCTCGCGGACCGGGTCCGGGATCGAGTCGTCGACGGCCTGCATGAGCTCGACGATGGCCTCGGCCCACTTCGCGTCGCCCTCGAGGGCCTTCAGACCGGAAACGCGCACGACCGGCGCGTCCTCGTCGAATTCCTGCGAGGCCAGCAGTTCGCGGACCTCCATCTCGACGAGCTCGAGGATTTCCTCATCGTCGACCATGTCCGACTTGTTCAGCGCGACCAGGATGTAGGGCACGCCGACCTGACGGGCGAGCAGCACGTGCTCGCGAGTCTGCGGCATCGGGCCATCGGTGGCCGCGACGACCAGGATGGCGCCGTCCATCTGGGCCGCACCGGTGATCATGTTCTTGATGTAGTCCGCGTGGCCCGGGGCGTCGACGTGCGCGTAGTGGCGCTTATCGGTCTGGTACTCGACGTGGGAGATGTTGATCGTGATACCACGAGCCTTCTCCTCCGGCGCCTTGTCGATCTGATCGAACGCGAACGCGTCGTTCAGATCCGGGAACTTGTCAGCCAGCACCTTGGTGATCGCTGCAGTCAGCGTGGTCTTGCCATGGTCGACGTGACCGATGGTGCCGATGTTGACGTGCGGCTTCGTCCGCTCGAACTTCGCCTTCGCCACTTTTGGGTCCTCCTGGACTTGTTGTGCGTGCATTTGCAGCAGTGCGTGTGTCATCCCCACTGGCCGCGGGGATCGGGGTATTACTTGACGCCCGGCACTTGCGGTCCAGTGTGCCACTGGACCGCAAGAGGGTTTTATTCGCCGGTCGCCTTGGCGATGATCTCCTTGGACACATTGGCCGGAACCTCTGCGTACTGGGCGAACACCATGGAGTAGTTCGCGCGACCCTGGGTCTTGGACCGCAGGTCACCGATGTAACCGAACATCTCCGAGAGCGGAACCAGCGCCTTGACGACACGGGCACCACTGCGTTCCTCCATGGCCTGGATCTGGCCACGGCGGGAGTTGAGGTCGCCGATCACATCGCCCATGTATTCCTCGGGCGTGATGACCTCGACCGCCATGAGCGGCTCGAGGATCACCGGACCGGCCTTACGGGCCGCTTCCTTGAGGGCCTGCGAACCCGCGATCTTGAACGCCATTTCCGAAGAGTCGACGTCGTGGTACGCGCCGTCGAGCAGGCTGACCTTCAGGTTCACCAGCGGGTAGCCGGCGAGCACGCCGTACTGCATGGCATCCTGGGCGCCCGCGTCGACCGACGGGATGTACTCACGGGGCACGCGACCACCGGAGACCTTGTTCTCGAACTCGTAGGCCGCGCCGTCTTCGCCGACGAACGGCTCGAGGGCGATGATGACCTTCGCGAACTGGCCGGAGCCACCCGTCTGCTTCTTGTGGGTGAACTCGTGCTTTTCGACCTTCTTGGTGATGGTCTCGCGGTAGGCCACCTGCGGCTTGCCGACGTTGGCCTCGACCTTGAACTCGCGCTTCATACGATCCACGAGGATGTCGAGGTGGAGCTCGCCCATGCCGCCGATGACGGTCTGGCCGGTCTCCTGGTCGAGCTTGACCGAGAACGTCGGGTCTTCGCGGGCCAGCTTCTGGATCGCGGTGCCGAGCTTTTCCTGGTCGGACTTGGTCTTGGGCTCGATCGAGACCTCGATGACCGGATCCGGGAAGGTCATCGACTCGAGGACGACCTGGTTCTGCGCGTCGGACAGGGTGTCACCGGTGGTGGTGTCCTTCAGGCCGATGACCGCGTAGATGTGGCCGGCCGAAGCCGTCGCGACCGGCATCTCCTTGTTGGAGTGCATCTGGAACAGCTTGCCCAGACGCTCCTTCTTGCCCTTGGTCGAGTTCACGACCTGGGCGCCGGAGGCAACCTGACCCGAGTACACACGCACGTAGGTGAGTTCACCGAAGAACGGGTGCACCGCGATCTTGAACGCCAGGGCCGCGAACGGCTCGTCGACGTTGGGCTTGCGGGTGACCAGCTCTTCTTCCTTGTTGGGGATGTGGCCGGTGGTGGCCTCAACGTCCAGCGGGGAAGGAAGGTAGTCGATGACCGCGTCGAGCATGGGCTGAACGCCCTTGTTCTTGAACGCGGAACCGCACAGCACCGGGTACAGCTCGGAGTTGACCGTCATCTTGCGGATGGCGCCCTTGATCTCCTCGATGGTGAGATCCTCGCCACCGAAGAACTTCTCGAGCAGTGCCTCGTCGGACTCGGCGACGGTCTCGAGCAGTTCCTGACGGTACTGCTCGGCCTTCTCCTTGAGGTCGGCCGGAATCTCGACGACTTCGTACTCTTCGCCGAGCTTGGTCTCGCCCTTCCAGACCTTGGCATTGTTCTCGACCAGGTCGACGATGCCCTCGAAGTCGTTCTCAGCGCCGATGGGCAGCTGGATCACGAGCGGACGAGCGCCGAGACGGTCCTTGATGGTCTGCACGGTGAAGTAGAAATCCGCACCGAGCTTGTCCATCTTGTTCACGAAGCAGATACGCGGCACGTCGTACTTGTCGGCCTGACGCCACACCTGCTCGGACTGGGGCTCGACACCCTCTTTGCCGTCGAACACCGCGACCGCGCCGTCGAGGACGCGCAGCGAGCGCTCGACCTCGACGGTGAAGTCGACGTGCCCGGGGGTGTCGATGATGTTGATCTGGTTGTCTTTCCAGAAGCAAGTGGTAGCCGCGGAGGTGATGGTGATACCACGCTCCTGCTCCTGCTCCATCCAGTCCATCGTGGCCGCGCCGTCGTGAACTTCACCGATCTTGTACGTGATACCGGTGTAGAACAGGATGCGTTCGGTCGTGGTGGTCTTGCCCGCATCGATGTGGGCCATGATGCCGATGTTGCGGACCTTGTTCAGGTCGGTGAGCACGTCCTGTGCCACGAAATTCTCCCTTTTAAGTGACGGGCCGGACTATCACCAGCGGTAGTGCGCGAAGGCCCGGTTCGACTCGGCCATCTTGTGGGTGTCTTCGCGACGCTTCACAGCGGCACCGAGGCCGTTGCTGGCATCGAGGAGCTCGTTGGCGAGACGCTCGACCATGGTCTTCTCGCGACGGGCGCGGGAGTAGCTGACCAGCCAGCGCAGCGCCAGGGTGTTGGCGCGGCCCGGACGGACCTCGACCGGCACCTGGTAGGTGGCGCCACCGACACGACGGGGCTTCACCTCGAGGGCGGGCTTGACGTTGTCCAGCGCGCGCTTGAGGGTGACGACCGGATCGGTGCCGGTCTTCTCACGCGCCTGCTCGAGGGCACCGTAGACGATGCGCTCGGCGGTGGACTTCTTGCCGTCCATCAGGATCTTGTTGACCAGCTGAGTGACCAGCGGGGACCCGTAGACCGGGTCGTTGATCAGCGGACGCTTGGGTGCGGGGCCCTTGCGTGGCATATCAGCTCTTCTCCTTCTTGGCGCCGTAGCGGCTGCGCGCCTGCTTGCGGTTCTTCACGCCCTGGGTGTCGAGCGATCCACGGATGATCTTGTAACGGACACCAGGGAGGTCCTTCACACGACCGCCGCGAACGAGCACCATCGAGTGCTCCTGCAGGTTGTGGCCTTCACCGGGGATGTACGCCGTGACCTCGATCGCGCTGGTCAGGCGAACACGCGCGACCTTACGGAGCGCGGAGTTCGGCTTCTTGGGGGTGGTGGTGTACACGCGAGTGCACACGCCACGACGCTGCGGGCTCCCCTTCAGGGCCGCAGTCTTGGTCTTGGTGACCTTGTCGCGGCGACCCTTGCGGACCAGCTGGTTGATGGTTGGCATAGACCGGCTTTCCTTATTGGTAATTGCGCTTGGTGTGCAGTGTCTTGCAGTTCATCGAGCTTTCACCCGCACGTCAGACCACGTTTCCGTTAACCCGTGGTCGGGCGTGTCGCGCAGGCGCTCAGTGCCCTTTTCAAGGCACGCTGGAACGTATCGGCCGCTTTCGCTGGCCTACGTTCACACACGAACTTGCCCGTAGTAATCCGGGCACAGGGATCCACGATACCCGCGCGCAATCCTGGGGGCAAAGTGGGGTGCCTGGTCAAGGGTTCTATCGGGCCCGATTCAAGGTGAGTTCGACCAGCTTCGCCGCCACCGGGCACGGATCGGGGTGCCCGGACCCGGCGCGGTAGTTGATCCACCAACCGACCACACCCGCGTCGGCGGCCTTCGCGCTCACCCCGCAGGAGTCGGGATCGCCAGGACGTCGGATCTCGACAGCCGACGCTCCCTGGATAGTAGTGATCGCCGAGGTGTAGCCGAGCTTCTGGTAGGTCTGCCGCTCGACATTGAGCGATCCGTTCTCGTACCAGTTCAGGGTCAGCTTCGCACCGCCCCCGGGGGCACCCATGACGTCCCACATGCAGACCGCACCGACGAAGGAGGCGTTGAACATCGCTTCCTCCCCCACCGCCTTGCCCATCTGCTCCTCGGTGAGCACCTCGCACTCACGCAGCAGCTTGTCGAATTCGTCGACGTTGACCGTGCCCCGACCGCCGCCACCTCCACCTTCGCCGACCTCCACCGGCGTGCCGGGGACAGTCTGGCCACAGCCGACGAGCACTGCCGCCGAGACCACCGCGAGGGCTGCCGCAGCGAAGCGCTTCTTCTCCGAGTGTGTTGTCCGCGTGTCGATCACTGCATCCGCCCCAACGTCAGTTCAGCCAGTTGCCGCGCCGAGCCGCACGGTTCACGGCCTGCCACGGTGTATCCGAACGTGGACCACTCGAAGAAGTCGTCACCGAGTCCGATCGCGAAGTCGCAGGTAGTGCCGCCGAGACTCGTCCCGTACGACTGAAAACCCGTGCGCCCCTGCAGCGTTATCGTCTCGACGGTGCGATCCTTCGACTCGACCCACGCCCGTTCGCGGTCGATCGGGCTGCCTCGATACGAAGCGAAAGTGACCACGGCCGAATCGGCTCCGGCGGATTGCCAGTTGCAGCCGACCGCATTACGGAACACCGCCGACAGACCGGGCAGCGCGGCGATGGACCGGACCTCGTCGTCGGTGACATGTCCGCACTCACCGACGAACGGCCCGAGTTCGGACACCTTGGGTGGAGTGCGCGCCGAACCAGTGGACTCGCCATCGTCGCTCGATCCGCACGCCGCCGATAGCACCGCACACGCCAGCCCTATCGCCACCGCAGGTTTGAACCGCATGGGCCCGACTCTACCCAGTGGACACAGCGCGAGCGGCATTCGAGCGCGCACATCACCTCATCGCCTCCGGCGGGGATCACAGGTTGCCGCGGGCCTCCTGCTCGCGTTCGATGGCCTGAAAAAGGGCCTTGAAGTTGCCTTTTCCGAAACCGAGTGAGCCGTGTCGCTCGATGAGTTCGAAGAAGACGGTGGGGCGGTCGGTGAGGGGGCGGGTGAAGATCTGCAGGAGGTAGCCGTCTTCGTCGCGGTCGACCAGGATGCCGCGGCGCTGGAGTTCGCCGACGGGGACCCGCACGGCGCCGATGCGGGCGCGCAATTCCGGGTCCTCGTAATAGGTGTCGGGGGTTTGCAGGAATTCGACGCCCTCGGCGCGCAGGGCGTCGACGGTTTCGAGGATGTCGCCGGTGGCAAGGGCGATGTGCTGGACGCCGGGGCCGCGGTAGAACTCGAGGTACTCGTCGATCTGAGAACGCTTGCGGCCCACGGCCGGTTCGTTGAGGGGGAACTTCACGCGGTGGTTGCCGTTGGCGACGACCTTGCTCATCAGGGCGGAGTACTCGGTGGCGATGTCGTCGCCGACGAATTCGGCCATGTTCGTGAATCCCATGACGCCGCGGTAGAAGTCGACCCAGCGGTCCATCATGCCGAGTTCGACATTGCCGACCACATGGTCGATGGCCTGGAAGACGCGCTTGCTCGGCTCGCGGGTGGAGGTGCGGGCGATATAGCCAGGGAGATAGGGGCCGACGTAACCGGAGCGGTCGATCAGGGTGTGCCTGGTCTCGCCGTAGGTGGCCAGGGCGGCGGAGCGGACGGTGCCGAATTCGTCTGTCTCGTCGTGGGGTTCGACCAGGATGGTGGCGCCGTGCTCGCGCGCCCAGGCGATGCAGCGGTCCACGTCGGGGACTTCGAGGGCGATGTCGACGATGCCGTCGCCGTGACGGTCGTGGTGGGCGACGAGCGGACTGTCGGGGTCGACGGCACCGGTGATCACGAACCGTGCTCCCCCACTGCGCAGCACGAACGCCTTGTGGTCACGATTGCCGGTTTCGGGGCCCGAGTACGCCTCCAGCCGCATGCCGAACGCCGATTGCAGAAAGTGGGCGCTCTGGGTCGCGTTGCCGACGACCCAGACGAGGGCGTCCCATCCGATCACGGGAAACGGATCGACACTGTCGTCGTGCTCGATCAGCCCGACGAGCTGCTGCTCAATGGTCATGACCAAGGAAATCGCGTCGCGGTACAGCTGGGCAACTACTTCATTCGCGCCTGAACAGGCTGGCATAAGAAGCCACCTGAAACGGCGAGATGGTGGACAATTTGAATAGCAACCGGACATGGAGGTCATCGCATGCGCACGCCCGCGAAATTGGACGAACTCGACCTGGCGATCCTCACCGCGATGCACGAGTTCCAGAAGGCCGGGATTCTCGAGCTGTCACGGCGGACGAAGGTGGCGCGGGCGACGGTGCAGGCGCGGATCAACCGGATGGAGGAAGCCGGGGTGATCGGCTCCTACGATCCGCAGATCGATGTCACCGCAGCGGGTTTCGATGTGCAGGCGTTCGTGACCCTGGAAATTGCGCAGGGGGCGTTGGATCAGGTGAGCGCGGAGCTCGCGGCGATTCCGGGGGTGATCGAGGCGTATGCGACGACGGGGTCCGGTGATGTGCTGTGCCGGATCGGGGCCGATTCGCATGCGGGGTTACAGGCGGTGTTGTTGAGCATCGATCGGACGGGGTCGGTGGTGCGGTCGCACAGCGTGATCGTGTTGTCGACGGTGGTGGCGCATCGGACGATGCCGTTGCTGCACACGTTGGCCCCGGCCGGTACGGCGAAAGCGCCCGCTTACCGCCACCAGCGCTGAGGGTTCATTGCCGGGTGAGACGGGTCAGCAGGCCCTGCACGTGAGCCTCCGCTGCCGCGCGGGCGGAGTCGGGGTGGCCGGATTCGAGGGCTTCGAGGATGCGGCGGTGTTCGCGCAGGGCGACGCGGCGGTTGCGGGCCGAGCACCACAGGTCGCCGCGGTGCAGGTGGGCTTGGGCCTCGAGACGGGCCAGTTCGTCGACGACGCAGGCGTTGCCGGAGGCGTCGCGGATGAAGGTGTGGAATTCCAGGTCGAGCTGGGCGTCGCGGGCGGGGTCGGCCGGGTCGTCGAGGTGGGTTTCCTGGGCGGTGACAATGCCGGTGAGCTTGTCGAGGTCGGCGTCGGTGAGGCGGGTAGCTGCCGCGGACGCGGCGAGGCCGTCGAGGACGGCGCGGACCGCTAGGACATCGCGGATGCGGTCGTCGTCGACGGCGGCCACCTTCGCCCCGGCGTGTGGTGCGCTCACGGCCAGACCCTCGTAGATCAGCTGCTGCACCGCTTCACGGACAGGGCTGCGGCTGACCCCGAGCTTGGTCGCCAGCGCCGGCACGCTGAGCGATTGGCCCGGGGCCAGTTCGCCGGAGAGGACCATCTGCCTGATCTGCCGATGGACAGACTGGCCGAGCAGCGAGGCTTCGGTCATCGCAGTGTCCTTTCCGTTGGTTGTGGTGATTATCCCTGTGGCCGGTAGTTGGCCTGCACCCGCTGAGTCAGGAAGTCGGCGGCGGTGACCGGCGGGTACTTGCCCGCGGGGCCCTGGATGATCGCGTCGCGGTCGGCCTGGGCGAAGTAGGCGATGCTGTAGCGCTCGCCCTGGTATTCGCCTTCGCCGGGGCTGCGGACGCGGTGGAAGTTCGACGGCAGCAGGTCGTCGCTCCAGCGGGTGAGCATGTCACCGATATTGCAGGTGATCAGGCTCGACGACGGGGTGATGGAGGTCCATTCCTGTTCTTCCATCTCCTTGCCGGGGCACACCTGCAGGCCGCCCTGCCCATCACGCTGGAAAAGCAGTGTGAGGCAGTCGAAGTCGGTGTGCGCACCGGCCCGCCAGCGGCCGGGGACGCCGCGCAGTTCCTCGGGGACGGCGAAGTAGTGCAGCAGCCGCAGGGCGCTCTGGTAGTTCTCGGAGCCGGGATCGTGTGCGGCGGTGAAGTGTTCACGTTCGAGGCCGAGACGGTCGGCGAAGCAGGACAGCACCCGCATCGCGACCTCCCACGCGCGATGCTCGAAATCGAGGACGCGGGAACGGAATCCGGCCAGTTCGGTTTCGGTCGGCCACAGCTCGCTCATGTGCGGCCGGGTGATCTGGTAGGACTCCTTCTGATCCGGCACGCCGATCGACGGACGCACCTGACTCAGCGATTCCCAGCCCGCGTTGTTCTTCTTGACCAGGGGGTACTGGCCCTTGACCTCTTCGGGGAGTGCGAAGAAATCGGCTGTGGTGCCGAACATTTCGTCGATCAGGTCCTGCGGGATGCCGTGGCCGGAGAGCTGGAAGAAACCGATCTCGGTGGCGGCGGCCCACAGTTCCTCGGTGATCTCGGCGCGGCGAGCCTCGAAGTCGGTGAGGTCGATGACGCGGATCTCGCGGTCGTCGGTTTCCTTACCGAGGCCGCCCATCTGCTTCTCGCGCGAGACCTCGGACAGGTCGTAACTAGCGGTCATGATGGTGTCTCCTTATCCGGTGACGGAAATGGCGGGGTCGAGGAATTCCTTGGTGACCAGGTCCTTGGCGGTCAGCCCGTTCGGCACGTTCGCGCCGCCGGCCCGCAGAATCGGTCCGAATTCGTCGATGATGCGCTGGACGCGAGCCTCGTCGAAACTGCCGAGGACGCCGTCGGTGTCATTGCCGATCAGGCCGCCGTCGATCAGGGCCTTTGAGCCGAACGAGGCCAGTTCGGCGCTGTAGGGGTTGAGCTTGGGGTTCTGCTCGACCACGTCGACGACGACGTCGTTGACGTGGCTCGGGTCGGCTCTGAAGGAGGCGGTGGCCTGCTGAATCATCGGCACCAGCTTCTGCAGGCACGGGCGCAGTTCGGCGAGTTTGTCGGCGCGCACGTTGACCGTGCGGGCATAGCCTTCGTAGCCGACGTCCTTGAGAAGTTGGTAGCCGACCGGCTTGTTCCAGGCCCGCACTTCGTGCTCGTAGGTGAAGGGTTCGGCGTTGGCGAAGCCCTGCTGCGCGAAGGACGGATCGGTGACGAAGCGCGAAGGCGAGTTGTCGTAGGAGGCGTCGATCTGCTCCTTCTTCACCAGCCCGCGCGCGACCAGCCAGTCCGGGTACAGCTGGCCCTTGGACACCACCACCGGCTTGCCGGACTTGCCGATATCGGCGATGCCCTTCCAGTCAGGATTGGTCTTCGGGTCCCACATCAGCATCTGCGGGCTGTTGCGCAGCAGGGTGGTGACCGCGACGATCGGCTGCTGACCCGCGGCGGCGATGGCGTGCTCGGAGTGCGCGAGGCCGAGGGTGATGCTCTGGTCGACATACATCTGCGACGGCACGGTCTGGAAACCGATGGCCGGGCCGCCCGCGCGGATCTCCAGCTGCACGCCGGTGTCCTTGCCGTCCGCCACGAGCGGGCCGGTGATCTTGTTGTTGTCGGCGTCGACGGTGTAGCCGGGGCCGAGTAGGCCGAAGATCGGGCCGGAGTCGGTTTCGGGAGCCCATTGGAGCTGGACGACCACGGTGGCGGGGCAGGCGCCGGCGAGCTGCTGTTCCGGCGGGGCCGGTTCGAGCGCGACGGCGGGAGCGTTGGTGGTGTCGTCGGAACAGGCGGACGCGGTGCCTGCCAGCAGCACGGCCAGCGCGGCAATACCGATGCGACGCAAGGGAAGTGTCTTCATGGTGATCCTCAGTTGGCGGAGTTGTGCCAGCGGCCGACGCTGACCTTCTGGATGACGGTGAACACCGTGAACACGAGCACGCCGAACAGGGCCGCCAGCAGCAGCGCACCGATCAGGTCCTCCGATTGCAGGCGGGCGCGGTAGGTGTCGAGCAGAGTGCCGATGCCGGGTTTGCCCTGCGCGAAGAACATGTCGCCGATGATGGCGCCGGTCACGGAAAGTCCGGCGGCGGTGCGTAATCCGGTCAGGGTCGAGGGCAGCGCGGCGGGCAGTTGCAGGGACCAGAGGCGGCGCAGGCGGCCCGCGCGGCCGAGGGTGAACAGTTCCTGGAGATTGCCGTCGACGGATTTGATGCCGAACAGGGTCATCGCGATGATCGGGTGGATCGCGATCAGCACGCACACGGTGGTGCGGGCGGCGAAGCCGTAACCCAGCCACAAGCCGATCAGCGGAACCACGGCGAGCACCGGGATCGCCTGCAGGACAACCGCATACGGATAGACCACGTTCTCGATCGGTTTGGCCTGGCTCATCAGCACCGCGATCGCCACCCCGAGCACCGCCGAGATCAGCAGACCGGAGATCGCGACCTTGGCGGTCACCGCCAGCGCTTCGAGCATCACCTCGAGCTTCTTCGGGTCGGCGAGGGATTCACTGAACACCACATGCGGTGGCGGCAGCAGGAATCGGCGGCCCTCACTGAGGACCAGCATCGACACCGCGTACCAGGCGGCCAGCGCCAACGCGATCGAAACGAGCGGCGCTACCAGGGCACTGCCGACTTTGCGCAGCTGCGCCGTCGGGAGTTGCACCTTCGCTGCGGCGGGAATACGGGCCGCGACACTCACCATCAGGCAGCCTCTTTCAACGAGCGCGAGATGCGCGAAACGAGTTCGGTGAAGGCGGGTTCGAAACGCAGTTCGCGGTCCCGCGGGTAGGGCAGGTCGACGTCGATCACCTCGTGGATGCGGCCCGGCCTGGCCGACATCACCACCACGCGCGAGGCGAGGAACACCGCTTCGGAAACCGAGTGGGTGATGAACAGGGCGGTGAAGGCGTTGTCGCGGTAGAGGCGAAGCAGTTCTTCCTGCATGTTCAGCCTGGTCATCTCGTCGAGCGCGCCGAACGGTTCGTCGAGCAGCATCAGGCGCGGTTCCAGCGAGAGTGCCCTGGCCAGGGAGACGCGCATGCGCATGCCACCGGAGAGCTGGCTGGGCAGTTTGGTCGCGAAGTCGGCCAGACCGACGGCTTCGATCGCCCGCTCGACGCGTTCGCGGCGCAACTTGCGGTCGACGCCCGCCAGTTCGGCGGAGAGTTCGACATTGCGGCGCACCTTGCGCCACGGCAGCAGCGTGGCTTCCTGGAAGATGAAGCCGATCGAATTCGTGCGTACCGCAACGGCTCCCGAGGTCACCGGTTCGAGCCCGGCGGCCAGGCGCAGCAGCGTGGACTTGCCGCAGCCGGACGGGCCGACCACCGCGACGAATTCGCCTTCGCGGATGTCGAGGTCGACATCGGTCAGGGCGAGCGTGCCGTCGTCGCCTTTCCCTGAGCCGCCGAAGCGCTTGCTCACGCCGGCGAAGGAAACCTCCATGCCGGACATGAGCGTCCTCGCGTCGGCGTCGTTCACCGTGTCGTAGAGCGTCACCGTGATCACCTTCTCCTGCGGTATATCGGTGTTGCGTGCAACTTTTGGATGACTTCAGTATTTCCCAGCTGAATTACATGCAATGTGTCGTTCGTTTCTGGCGTATTAACAAGTCAGCGCATGCGAATCAGGCGCTGTGCGAGTTCCTGGTGGTCGACTCGGGTGCTGACGCCGTCGCGGATGACGGCCTCGCCGTCGACCCACACGGTGTCGATCACGCGGGGCGAGGCGGCGGTGAGCAGGGTGGCGCCGGGGTCGAGGACCGGCAGGCAGGCGAAGTCGCGGTCGAAGCGCACGAGGGTGAGGTCGGCGCGGTCGCCGATCGCGATGCCGGTGTGTGACGGGCGGCCGAGTACGCGGCCCGCCGCTCCGGTTGCCATGTGCAGCATCTGTTCGAAGCCGAGCAGGTCGGCCTTCTTGTGGGCCGCACGCTGCAGGTATGCGCCGATGCGCAGGGCCAGGAGCATGTCCTGGGTGTCGTTGCTGGCGGCACCGTCGACGCCGAGGGTGACGTCGATGCCCGCTTCGAGCATCTCCGGAATCGGGGCGACGCCGCTGCCGAGGCGCATGTTCGAGACCGGGTTATAGGAGACGGCGACGCCGCGCTCGGCGAAGACCTTGCGGCCGTGGTCGTCGAGGTTGACGCAGTGCACGGCCAGAGTGCGGTCCCAAAGGAAGCCACTCGCATCGAGGTAGTCGACGGCGCCTGCGCCTGCATGCAATCGGCACATGTCGTCGTCGGTGGCGGTCTCGAGGACATGTATCGACACCGTTTTGCCGGTCGACTGCGCGTACTCGCGGGCGGCCGCCATGCCGTCGGGGGTCAGGCAGCGCGGGTTGGGGACGGCGAGCGCGGTGGTGATGCGGGTGCCGAGCAGCTGCTTGTCGAGTTCGTCGACGTGGGCGAGTGCCTCGTCGAGGGGTTGCAGCAGGCGCGGGTCGAGGCCCCATTTGCGGGTGATGTCGGCGCGGTCGGCGATGCCGCGACCGAAGACCACGCGGATGCCCAACTCCCGCAAGGCTCGGATCATGGCCTGGTGAACCTCGTCGGACGGGTTGGGCCACAGGTGTTCGACGACCGTGGTGACGCCGCTGCGCAGCAGTTCCAGACCACCGGCCAGCGCCGACAGGTAGGTCTGTTCGGGGGTGGCGGCCACGGTGTGTTCGCCGACGCAGCGCAGCCATTCCAGCAGCGGCAGGCCCTCGCCGACCCCGCGCAGGACGGCCTGCTGCAGGTGGGTGTGGGTATTGACGAAACCGGGGAGCAGGTAACCACCGCCACCGTCGGAACGGGGCAGATCGGTGTGCTCGGGACCGGCCTGCAGGGCGACAACGATGCCGTCGCGCACCACGATCTCAGCTGGTAGCCAGCCTTTTTCGGTGTAGGCGGTGACATCGGTGATGACGACGGAAGCGGCAGAATCCATGCGCGCACCTCTTTCGGGATGCGGCTGGTTAGCTCGCCGTTTTCAGCGGAGCGCGCCGTCCGTTGCAGCCATGAACGACGTGGGACCGACCCTAGGAAGCGGTTGTTGCCGCCGGGTTAAAGCCGTGTCACGGGCGGACGTCCGCGCCGGGTTCGAGGATCTCGACCGACGGCACCGATTCGGGCTCGAGGAAAGCGAGCAAGGCCGCTGCTTCCGACTCCACTTGCACCGCTTCGGTTTTCGTCCACGCCCGCGCCGGACTGATCCGCAAGCGCGCGGTTCCGGACTTGACGAAGATCTTGTAGACGCCCGCCGTGAAGCCGTCGATCAGGACCGGCGAGACATTGGCGGCGTGGGCGCGCAACGTCGGCGGGTTGTCGTCGCCGGTGATCCTGGCGCGGTCCTTGTGCGAGAGCAGCGCGTTGTCGTACCAGCCGAGCAGCCGGACCGGGGCGGGCAAGTCGGGGTCGGCGAGCTCGAGGTCGGCGGCGTCGTAGAGGGTGCGGCCGCGGTCGTCGGTGTAAGTGCGGAGCCGGTCGCCGAGGTCGGTGACGGCCTTCTTCATGGCGGGTAGGCGTGACCAGGCCTGCATGTCCATGGTGCTCGCGGGACCGAAGGCGCACAGGTAGCGCAGGATCAGTTCGCTGACCGGGTAGGTCGGATCGAGCGGTGCGCCGAGCCAGGGCTCGACCCGCGACCAGACCGGGCGGCTGTTGTCGCGCCAGCGGCCGCGCGGCGGTGTCTGCAGGACGGGAAGTTGGTACAGCCAGGTCTGCACGACCGCACCGGCGTCGCGGTCGGGGTAGCGCCGGGTGGCCTCGGCGCGCAGGTCCGCCGCCGACATCGGCTCGTCACCGAGGGCGGCTTCCCCGTGCGCGCGCACCTCGTCGGGGTCGAGGCCGACCATCGCGCCGTAGTTGAAACCCTGCCGGAACGGGGCTTTCTCGAGCTCGGGCTGAATGTGCGGGGCGATCCGCAATGCGTCCAGCGGGGTGACGAGGTGAATCGTGCCGCGCATCAAGGTGATCCGCACCAGCGAACGGTCGTCGAGACCGTTCGACACCGTCGCCGGATCGAAATCGGCTATCCGGCTCCACAATCCGATGAAGGGCGGCGGCACATCCTGGGCTTGCAGGCCGACGAGGTGGTCGCACATCTGCGGTGTCGTCAGAGACGACCGCTCGAGCAGGTGTTGACGTGCGAGCAACGTCCGGTTCAACACTCGATTCGACACCAGCATGCGTACTCCTTCGGCTCCTGCGCGAACGATACCGACAGGCCGGTCCCGCCCTGGGCTCGCCGACGATCGGAACAGACTGGCGTAATCACGCAATTCGCCTCGTTCCAGTCAGTTTTCTGACTATCGAAGGCCCGATTGCGTGATTACGCCGGTCTCATCGCAGCTGGACGACGACCTTGCCCGCTGCGGTCCGCTCGTCCAGGGCCGCAACGGCTTCCGCGGTGCGGTCGAGGGGGTACAGCACCGGGTCGGGGGCGGTGATCGCGCCGGAGGCGAGCAGCGGTTCGATCTCGGCCCACTGCTCGGCGAGGTAGGTGGGGTGGCTCATCACCCATTCGCCCCAGGCCGCGCCGACCACCTCGACGTTCTTGAGCAGCAGACGGTTCACCTTCACCGTGGGGATCTCCCCTGCCGTGAAGCCGACGACGAGCAGTCGGCCGCCGCCTGCCAGCGAGCGGACGCTGTCGGTGAAGCGGTCGCCGCCGACGGGGTCGAGCACGATGTCGACGCCGCGACCGTCGGTCAGGTCCTTCACCGCGGCGAGCCAGCCGTCGGTCAGCACCACGTCGGTGGCGCCATTGGCCTTGGCCACCTGGGCTTTCGCGTCGGTGCTCACCACCGCGATCACCCGGCCCGCGCCCAGCGCCTTGGCCATGCGCAACGTGGAGGTGCCGACGCCGCCCGCCGCGCCGTGCACAAGGACCGTCTCGCCCTCGGCCAGCCTGCCGCGCTTGGTCAGGCAGAAGTGCACGGTGAGGTCGTTGAACAGGACGCCCGCGCCTGCTTCGAGGGAGATGTTGTCGGGTAGCGGGAACACCGCGTGCTCGGGCGACACCGCCACCTCGGCGACGCCGTTGCCCAGCATGGTCAGTGCGGCGACGCGGTCACCGGGGCGCAGCGACGAACCCTCCGGCGCCTCGCGCACGATACCGGCCACCTCGCCGCCGACGACGAAGGGCAGGCCCGGCTTCATCTGGTAGAGGCCGCGCGTCATGAGGACGTCGGGGAAGGCGATGCCCGCCGCGTGCACGTCGATCAGGACACCGCCCGGGTAGGCCACCGGCTCGGGCAGGTCGACGATCTCGATCGCCGACGGTCCGTCCAACTTGCCTACCTGGGCTGCGCGCATTTCCGACACCTCTCTGGAATGACATTCACCCGCGAAGATAACCCGGCGGTGGGTCAGCGATGGGCGAATTCGGTCACCGGCTCGCTGGCCAGCAGCACACCGGCTTTGGTGATCGTGAACCCGGACGCGCTGAGGTAGTACTGGGTGCCGTCGACCGGGTTCGTCGCGGTGAAGGATCCACCGCCGTTGGGCACCGGGTCGTCGAGTTCGAGGTCGGCACCGTCGCTGACCCGCAGGCCCTTGTAGTAGTAGCGCTGATCGCCGGTGTGGCAGATGACGACTCGCGATTTGGTGGTGCGGGCGATGGTCATCGCCGCGTCGTTGTCGTTGCAGCGGGGGCCCGACGAGACGAAGCCCTGGCCGTCGGCACCGTAAACGCTCGACTGCAGTGGGGGGACGGTGGTTTTGGTGGGGACGGTCTGGCTGACGGTCACGACATCCGGTGGCGGAAGCGCGATTCCGGAGGTGACCGGCGGGCGATCGGCGACCTGCTGATTGTCGTTGACGCTCAACATGATCCACACCGCCGCCCCGACCGCGGCGATCACGATCAGCGCGCCGAGGGCGCCGGCCAGGACCGGGGTCGACGAATTGCGTTGTGAGGGAAGGGGTAGCGGGGCCGACGGGTGGGTGTAGCCGGTGGGCGCCTGCTGCGTCACCTGGAAGCGGGCGGGATCGGGGGCGACCACTCGGTGGTCGGGCGACGAGCCGGTCGCTGAGTACGACTGCGACTTGGGGCCGGTTACCCGACGGGTCGAGTGCGAACCGGCGGGCTCGGGGCCGATCACCCGACCAGCCGCCTGCGAACCGGCGGACTCGGGGCCCGTCACCCGTCCAGCCGCCTGCGAACCGGCGGGCTGTGGGCCGGTTACCCGGCGGGTCGCGTGCGAACCAGCGGAGTGGGGGCCGGTCACTCGACGCGTCGACTGCGGGCTGACGGGTCCGGCTCCGGTGTGGTCCGGTGATGCCGAGTCGGCCGCCGCACTCCCGGCCAGATGCTTCGACAGCGGGTCGGCGGCCGCTGTGGAGCCGCGAGTCTCCGGTGGGGAGTTCGGATCCACGGAGACCGCCGCCGAATCCCGAGTCTCGGGCGGGTCGGCACGTACGACCGCCGGACCCATTACCGTCGGCGGTCCCGAGGGTGCGACCGCGAGACCTCTGGTTGTCGGCGGAGAGCTCAGGTCGGAAGGGGCGACCGCCGGACGCATAACCGTCGGCGGGCCCGAGGGGACGACCGCGGGACCTGGAGTCGTCGGCGGAGAGCTCAGGTCCGATGGGACGATCGCCGGACGCATAACCGTCGGCGGGCCCGACGGTACGCCCGCAGAGCCTCGAGTCGCCGGCGGGGAGCTCGAGTCCGACGACACGACCGCCGAACCCCGAGCCGCCGACGGGGAGCTCGAGTCCGACGACACGACTGCCGAACCCCTAGTGGTCGGCGGAGAGTTCGGGTCGGCAGGTACGACCGCCGAACCCCGAGTCGTCGGCGGAGAGTTCGGGTCGGATGCGGGCGACGACGTCGGCTGCGGGCCGGTGATCGGAATTCGTGGGCCGGATACCGTTGGCGGAGTGGAGCGGTCGGCCAGCAGGACCGCGTTGCGGGCAGCGCGGGCCAGGTCGACGGGGCTCGCGTAGCGGTCGGCGGGACGCTTGGCCATGCCGCGCTCGATCACCGGGTCGAAGGTGGCCAGGCTCGAGTCGGCGGCGCTGGGGCGGGGCGCTGGCGCCATCTGGTGCGAGCCGATCGCGCCCGCGAGGCTGTTCACCGGGAACGGCACCCGACCGACCAGGCATTCGTAGAGCACACAGGTGAGCGCGTAGGTGTCCACGGCAGGCGACATCGGCACGCTCTCGAAACGCTCCGGCGCCATGTACGCCATCGAACCGACCGCACTGCCCGCGCTGGTGAGCTGCGGGTCGGTGGCGGTGTGGGCGATGCCGAAGTCGACCAGGTAGGCGAACAGGTTGCCGGTGAGCAGGATGTTGCCCGGTTTCACGTCGCGGTGGACCAGGCCCACCTCGTGCGCGGCGTCGAGCGCGAACGCGATCTGCTCGACCACCTGCACCGCCTCGACGGGCGTGAGCCTGCCGTACTGCTGCAGCCGCTCCTTGAGATCGACACCTTTGACCAGGCGCATATCGATGTAGAGAACACCGTCGACCTCGCCCCAGTCGTGCACCGGGATGACGTGCGGTTCCTGCACGCTCGCCATCGCCTGCGATTCGCGGCGGAAACGCTGCACGAAAGTGGGGTCACCGGCCAGTTCCCGGTTGAGCATCTTGAGGGCGACAACACGATTCTTGGAGGTGTCGTAGGCCTCGTAGACCTCCCCCATACCGCCGACTCCGAGAAGTCTGCGAATTTCATAGCGCCCGAACATCGAGCCCGCCATCGCTCCGCCGGCCATTACTGCAGGCTACCTGGGTGCGGACACCTCTGTCATGTAAGACAATCGCGCCGGCACCGCCATCGTGATCGGCACCTGGTACCGCTAGTCCCGGCTCGGCTCGAAGGGGTGATCTCCCGACCCGTAAAGTCGTGTACAGAACTACGCAAGAAGTCGCGGCGCACCTGGTGGGCCGTGCAAGGAGCACACGTGTCACTCGATCAGCCACTGGCCCCGCTTCCCCAGGAGGGCACGGGTTTCGCCACGGCGTGGCCCGTCCGGGTCGGCGACGTGGATCCTTATCAACGACTGCGCCTGGACGCGGTAGCGCGCTACCTGTCCGATATCGCCTGGGACGAGCTGAACCAGACCGCCCTGCACCTCACCGACCCCACCTGGATCGTGCGGCGCACCGTCATCGACGTGATCCGCCCGGTCCAGTGGCCCGACAATGTGCACCTAGAGCGCTGGTGTTCGGCGATGTCGACGCGCTGGACGAACATGCGCACGCGGATCACCAGCGAACGCGGCGGGCTGATCGAGACCGAAGGCTTCTGGATCAACCTCAGCGAGTCGAGCAATCTGCCCGCCCGGATCAGCGACGACGGTCTCGCCTACCTGGCCCGATCCACCGACGAGCACCGCCTGCGCTGGCGGCCATACCTCACCGACCCGGCACCGCGCGAGTCCGATTCCGACCTGCCGTTCCCGGTGCGGGCGACCGATATCGACCAGTACAACCACGTCAACAACGCCTGCTACTGGCAGGCCGTGGAACAGTTCCTGGTCGACTACCCGAAGCTGGTCGCGGGCCCGCACCGGGCCGTGATCGAGTACGTGGCGCCGGTGCTGGCCCGCGAGCACATCACCGTGCGCGCCCGCCACGAACCGGGCGATCACACCGGCCAGATGGTGCTGCGACTGTGGTTCGTAGTCGGCGGCGTGACCACCACCGTCGTCCGAATAATGCCCCTGCCCCAATAGCCCCGGACCCGCGTGGGGACCGGGGCCATCGGCTAGCTCTTGGCGGCTTTGAGCAGGTCGGCGCGGGTGGTGAACTTGACTCGGGGTCTGCCTGCGGCTTTGCCTGCGGTCTTTTCGGCCTGGTCGATGGTCTTCCAGGCCTTGCGGTCGACCAAGTCGGGCTGGCGTTCGGCGAGCAGGGCGCGCAGAGCGGCCCGGTCGGCGGTCGGCGCGGTGAGTTTGCCCGCGATGAAGTCGGCGATCACCGCTTCGACGGTTTCCTCGGCGTCGGCCCGGTTGGAGCCGATCACCCCGCGCGGGCCGCGCTTGATCCAGCCCGAGACGTAGACACCGGGGACGGGCTCGGTGGCGTCGATGACGCGGCCGTGTTCGCTCGGCACGGTGCCGCGACGCTCGTCGAAGGGCAGGCCCGCGACGGGTTCGCCACGGTAGCCGATCGAGCGCAGGACCAGTCCGGTGTCGAGGGTTTCGGTGCGGTCGGTGGGGGTGGCCACCAATCGCCCGTTCTCCTCGGACAATTCGTTGTGCGCGAACTCGATCGAGGTGACCTTGTCGGTGCCGTGCACTGCGGTCGGCGCGGCGAGGTAACGGAAGACGATCCGCTTGTTCGACAGGTCCGGCTGCGCCGTCGAATACTCCTGCGCGAGTTCGTACTTCAGGCGCAGTGACGGCTCGATGTTCGGATCGTCGAGGACCGCGCGGCTGTGCGGGTCGAGTTCGATCTCGGCGGGATCGATGATCACGTCGACGCCCTTGCGATGGGTGAGCGCCAGGAACTCCGGTGAGCTGTATGCCGCCTGCAGCGGGCCACGCCTGCCCAGGATCACGACCTCGCGAATGTTGCTGCGGCGCAGAGCGTCCAGTGCGTGATCGGCGATGTCGGTCTTGGCGAGCTCGTCCGGGTCGGCGGTGAGCACCCGCGCCACATCGAGGGCGACATTGCCGTTGCCGACGATCACCGCGCGCTCGCCGGACAGGTCGAACTCGCGCTCGGCGAAGTCGGGATGGCCGTTGTACCAGGCCACGAACTCGGTGGCCGAGTGGCTGCCGGGCAGGTCCTCGCCGGGGATGTCGAGCGAGCGGTCGCTCGAGGCGCCGACGGCGTAGATCACCGCGTGGTGATGGTCGAGGAGTTCGGCGAGCTCGATGTGCTCGCCGACCTCGACATTGAGGTAGTACTGCAGCGTGTCGCGCCGGAACGCCGCCTCGAACATCTCGGCGACGCCCTTGGTGCCCGCGTGATCGGGGGCCACGCCCGCGCGCACCAGACCCCACGGGGTCGGCAGCCGGTCGAACATCTCGATCTCGACATCGCTGCGCCGCAGCAGTTCGTCGGCGGCGTAGCAGGCCGCCGGGCCCGCGCCGACGATGGCGACGCGCAGCGTGCCGAGGCTCTTGGGCGGGCGGGTCGGGGTGGCCAGCGGGTCGAAGTTCGACTCGAGCGGGTGGCGCTGGAAATAGGCGGCGTTGATCTCGCGGTATCTGGACAGCGAGGCCAGCAGGTCATCCTCGGAGAAGATCGCGTCCACCGGGCACGCGTCGACGCAGGCACCGCAGTCGATGCAGGTGTCGGGGTCGATGTACAGCATCTCCGCTGTCGCGAACTCCGGTTGATCCGGAGTCGGGCGGATGCAGTCGACCGGGCATTCGGTGACGCAGCTGGCGTCGTTGCAACAACGCTGCGTGATGACGTAGGCCATAGGTGCAGATCCTCGAAATGTGTGGTCGGTGGCTCGAGACGCCCCCTCGACGGCCCGCAGCGGGTGAGCCGCGAACGCATCGATGGTGACGCAGCTTTCAGTGTGCCTCGAGTGTGACTGTCGCCTCACCGCTGCCCGCGATTACGGTGGTCTCATGGTGGCGACCCTGATCCTGATGCGGCACGGAAAATCGGCCTACCCCGACGGGGTGGACGACCACGCCCGCCCGCTGGCACCGCGTGGCGAACGCGAAGCGGCGCTGGCCGGTGATTGGCTGCGCGCCACCCAACCGCCGATCGACGCCGTGCGCTGCTCGACGGCCGAACGCACTCGACAGACCCTGGCCGCCACCGGCATCACCGCACCGGTCGAGTTCACCGACGACATCTACGACGCGAACCCGCACACCCTGATGGAACTGATCGGCCTCACCGACGACTCGATCTCCACCCTGCTCGTCGTCGGCCATGTGCCCGGAATCCCCTGGACCGCATGGGAACTGGCGAGCAACCGCGAATCCGATCAGGCGACCGAACTCAGCCGCAAATTCCCTACCTCGGCGCTAGCGGTGCTCGAATTCGATGGGCCGTGGGCACAACTGGGCCCCGGCACCGGCGAGCTCACGTCATTCCACGTGCCGCGCTGAGTTCATCTCGGGCTCACTTCAGTAACTTGCCGCCGACGACGACGCCAACGCCGAGCAGCACGAGCAGCAGGAGCGCGACGAATCCGTTCGTCAACGCCCAGACCACGCCGAGCACGAGTACCACCGGCGCCACCGCGATCGCGGTGATCACCGGACTCTCCTTGACCGTTTCCCAAGCCGAACGGGCCCTGACGCGGTCGATGTCCTTACCAGCCATGTGATCCACACTACGTTTCTGTCGGTGCCCGGTGTCATGCTTGACCACATGGATTGGAAAATCGAACTCGTTGCCATCCCGGTCACCGATGTCGACCGGGCCAAAGACTTCTACGTCAGTATCGGCTTCAACGCCGACCACGACCACACCCCGAGCCCGGATATCCGGTTCGTACAGCTCACCCCGCCGGGTTCGGGGTGTTCGATCTGCATCGGGCGCGGACTCACGAAGGCGGCGCCGGGCAGCGTCGAGGGCATGCAGATGGTCGTTGCCAGCGCCGACAAGGCCTATGAACAGCTGATCGCCGCCGGCGTGGAGGCCACCCCCGTCGAGGACATGGGCTGGGGCCGGTTCACCTTCTTCGCCGATCCCGACGGCAACAAGTGGGCCATCCAGGAGCTGCCGAACTACAGCTGAATTCGCTCGCCCGTGAGAACAATTCTTGCTTGGAGTGCACTCCAGGTGGATAGCTTCGAGGCAGTTCCACGGGAAGGGACGAGCACGATGGATCACGACGCCGCCCTGCGCGCCGACAGCGACGACGAACACGAGCGCCCGAAGTACTCGATCGGCCAGGTAGCCGAGCGTTCGGGCCTCAGTCGCGACACCCTGCGCTGGTACGAGCGGATCGGGCTGATGGGCTACATCGGCCGCGATCACACCGGCAACCGCCGATTCAGCGACCGCGACCTCGAGTGGCTGGCGCTGATCGGGCGGCTGCGCCTGACCGGCATGCCGGTGGCCGACATGATCCGCTACGCCGAACTGGTGCGGGCAGGTGAGCAGACCTACCCGGATCGGCTGGAGATGTTCCGGCAGACCAGATCCGACGTGCTCGACAAGATCGCGGAACTCCAGCAGACCGTGGCCGTTCTCGACTACAAGATCGCCGTCTACGAAGGGCGATCCGACGTGTCGCGACCGACCACGATCACCGTGCCACCGAGCGAAGGAAGCGATACATGAGCACCACCGCGACACTGCCGACCACCACTCTCGGCACCGACGGACCGATCGTCGGTACCCAGGGGCTCGGCTGCATGGGCATCAGCGAGTTCTACGGCGATACCGATGCGAGCGAATCGCGGGCCACCCTCGACCACGCGCTCGAACTCGGCGTCACCCTGTTCGACACCGCCGACGTGTACGGCTCGGGCCACAACGAGGAATTTCTGGCCGATTTCGTCCGCGCCAACCGCGACAACCTGCAGATCGCCACGAAATTCGGCATCGTGCGCAAGGCCGACGACCCGGCGTTCCGCGGCTTCGACAACTCCCCCGGCTACATCCGCGCCTCCGTCGAGGCCAGCCTGCGCAGGCTCGGCGTCGACACGATCGATCTGTACTACATGCACCGGCGCGACCCTCGCGTGCCGATCGAGGAGACCGTCGCCGCGATGGCCGAACTCGTCGCGGCGGGCAAGGTGCGCGCGCTCGGGTTGTCCGAGGTGACCGGTGACGAATTGCGCGCCGCGCACGCGGTACATCCGATCGCGGCGCTGCAGTCGGAGTGGTCGCTGTTCTCCCGCGACGTGGAGCGCACCGCGGTGCCCGCCGCGGCTGAACTGGGTGTGACGTTCGTTCCGTACTCGCCGCTGGGGCGCGGGTTCCTCACCGGCGCGTTCAAATCGGCGAAAGAACTGGGTGACAAGGACTTCCGTCAGTTCCAGCCGCGCTTCACCGGCGACAACGCCCAGCACAACACCGAGTTGCTCGCTCCTTTGGCCGCGATCGCCGCAGCGCACGAGATCACCCAGGCCCAAGCCGCGCTCGCCTGGGTCCATGCGCGGGCGGGTGTGCACAACTTGTCCGTCGTGCCGATCCCCGGCACCCGCAAGCGGAGCCGCCTGGCCGACAACGTCGCCGCGGCATCGGTGCAGCTGTCGGCTGACGAACTCGCGACGCTGGAACCGATTGCCGGGCAGGTGGCGGGCAGCCGGTACGCAGACATGTCGTTCACTTCCGCCGGGCGCGAATAACTCCGGCCGGGCGACGATGGCCGCCGCCGGGCCGCTGACCAGGATCGGGGTCAGGGCGACCTCGACTGTGCAGCCGTCGGAGAGGTCGCGGACCGTATGGAATAGCGGCTGGTTGCGAACAGTTCTTCTCGACGAACACAGGTCGGTGATCAACCAGGTCACTGCGTTCATGGACCGATCCGCAGTGCACCGGAACCGGTGCGGAAGGAGCACACGCAGATGACCGAGACCACCGAGGCCCAGCGCCGCGTCGTCCACAATGTCGAGAAGAGCCGCTACGACGTGTTCTTCGACGACGAGCTCGCCGGCTTCACCGAGTACATCGAGCGCGACAACGACACCGATTTCATCCACACCGAAATCGACGACGCGTTCGCGGGCAAAGGACTCGGCGGCGTGCTCGCCCGCCAGGCCATCGAGGACGTGATCGCGCGCGAACGCACCATCACCGCGCACTGCCCGTTCATCCGCGGCTGGCTGGACAAGCATCCCGAGTACGACGCGCACGTGACGGGCAAGGGCATCGCGCGATGAGTGACCGGGAGGTCGACCCGGACGCGGCGCTGTGTGAGCCGTCGCCGCGGCCGGGTCCGATCACCGAGCTGTACCCGGCCAGGGAGGTGCCACTCGGCGGTGTGCGTGGCGTGTACGTGGAACGCACACTGCCGCAACGGGATCTGCCGACCGTCGGCGCGTGGTGTTTCCTCGACCGCTTCGGCTCGGCCGCCGCGACCGAGGCGGGCGCCTCCCCCGACATCCTGCCGCACCCGCACATCGGCTTGCAGACGGTGACCTGGCCGCTCGACGGCCGCATCCGGCATCGCGATTCGGTGGGCTCCGACGTCGAGATCGAACCGGGTCAGCTGAATCTGATGACTTCCGGTCGCGGCATCGCGCACTCGGAGTTCGGGGTGCCCGGCGCCGAATCCGGTCACGGACTCCAACTGTGGATCGCGTTGCCCGGCACCGCGACCGGCGTCGATCCACATTTCGAGCAGCATCGCGAACTGCCGATCCACACGGCACCGGGGCTGCGCGCCACGGTGCTGATCGGCGCTTTGGGTGATGTCAGGTCACCGGCGAAGGCTTACACGCCGATCGTCGGGGCCGACATCGTGATCGACCCGGGCGCCGAGGTTCGGCTGCCGGTGGAGCGCGGGTTCGAGCACGCGGTGCTGGTGATCGCGGGCAGGGTGACGGTCGACGGCACCGAACTCGGGTCGGGCCCGCTGCTCTACCTGGGCACCGACCGGGCCGAGCTGCGTGTGAGCAGCACCGAGGGCGCGCATTTCGCGCTGATCGGTGGCGAACCCTTCGCCGAGGAGCTGGTGATGTGGTGGAACTTCGTCGCCCGCAGTCACGACGAGATCGTCGAGGCCCGCGAAGCGTGGGAAGCCCGCGACACCAGCCGCTTTCGGTTGGTGGTCGACCACAACCCCGACGAACGAATACCGGCCCCACCGTTACCGCCGTTGCGCTTGAAACCACGCAAACGAGCGACCGGCGGCATTCACCTCTGAGCGGTAACCCGATGCGAAGTCCTTGCACCGCATCGGGTTACGCAGTGTCAGCGCTCGGCGGCCAGCAGCGCGTCGAGGGCGCGGTAGCTGTCGTTGATGCCTGCCTCGCAACCCGAGGCGACCATGCCCGCGCATTCCTCGGCAGTGTGGAAGATGCTGTCGCTGAGCACCCTGGTGCGGCCGTCGCCGAGGTCGACGAAGGTGGTGGTGTCGATGCTGATATGGGCGGGCATGCCGTCCCATTCGAAGGATTGGACGATGCGTTGCTTCGGGGTGATCTCGCGGAAGCGGCCTTCGAAACCGTTGGAGTCGTCGCCGTCGTGTTCGACGAAGCGCCAGTGGCCGCCCTTGCGAAACTCCCAGCGCTCGACATCGACCACGTGGCCGCGACCCCACCAGCGCGAGAGCTGCTCGATGCGGCTGTAGGCGTCCCAGACGCGGTCCAGCGGTGCGTCGAAATCGCGTTCGATGTGGAGTTCGCGGTCCGACGAAGTGAGGATCGTGGACTTGGTGGTTGTACTCATCGCTCTGGCTCCGTTCGTTGCAGGAATTCACCGAGACGGTCCATCCGGGCCTCGAGCATCTGCCGATAACCCTGCATCCAGGCCACCTCCCGATCGAAGACGCGATCGGAGATCCGGCAGTACCGCACCCGCCCACGCTTCTCGGTGACCACCATGCCCGCCTCTTCGAGCAACCCGATGTGTTTGGAGATGCCGGTCAACGTCATCTCGAACCGCTCGGCCAACTCGCTGATACTCGCGGGCCCACGCCCGAGTTGCTCGAGAATGCCCCGCCGTGTGGGGTCCGCGAGCGCCCCGAACGAGGCGTCCAGGAAGTCATACTGAACCATCTAGTTCAGTATTGCGCGGCGAGCCCTACCGGTCAAGACCCATTCGGCGAAACCCTGGACGTGCGTCGACCATGACTACTACGCTTTGTCGTAGACCTGCTGGCGGGACGGAACGAGGGGGAATTCGCATGGACAAGACCACGTGCTGCATCGTCGGGGGTGGGCCCGCGGGCACGATGACGGGCCTGCTCCTGGCCAGAGCCGGTGTCGAAGTCACTGTGCTGGAAAAGCATTCCGACTTCCTTCGAGATTTCCGTGGCGACACAGTGCACCCGTCCACGGTGCGACTGATCGACGAACTGGGGCTCGGCGACGAGTTCGCCGAATTGCCGTGCTCGGAGCTGAACCGGATGCACATGTACGCGGGCGACCGCATGGTGGTCGCCGCCGATTTCACGCGGGTTCCCGGCCGCTACCGGCACATCGCCATGGTGCCGCAGTGGGACTTTCTCGACCTGCTGACCAGCGCCGCGGCCGAAGAACCGACCTTCACCTTGCGCATGCGCTCGACCGCGACCGGCGTGATCGACGAGGCGGGCCGGGTGACAGGAGTGCGCTACCTCGACGCCGACGGCATCGAACACGCACTGCGCGCCGACCTCGTGATCGCGTGCGACGGACGCGATTCCGTGGTCCGCGAAGCAGCGGGTCTGCGTCAGCGGATGGAGGACGTACCGATGGACATGTGGTTCTTCCGTATCCCGAAAGCGGTAGACGACATCGACAGCGGCGCTGTGCAAGCCCGCTTCACCAACGGCAATTCCGCGGTGGCCATCGACCGCGGCGACTACTACCAAACCGGCTACATCATCGAAAAGGGCTGCGACGCAAAGCTTCGCGCCGCCCATGACGTGGCATGGCTGCGCGATCGCATCACCGAACTCTTCGGCTGGCCCGCCGAGTCGACAGCGGCGATCCAGACCTGGGACGACGTCGAACTGCTCGAGGTCACGGTGGGCATGCTCGACCAGTGGCACACACCCGGACTGCTGTGCATCGGCGATGCCGCGCACACGATGTCACCGGTCGGTGGCGTCGGCGTGAACCTCGCGGTGCAGGACGCCGTGGCCGCCGCGCGCATCCTGGCGCAGCCACTGCTCGACGGCACCGTGCAGTCCGCCGACCTCGAAAAGGTACAACGCAGGCGGCGGCTGCCCGCGAGCTTCACCCAGCGATCGCAGCGCGGTGAGCACGACATGCTCATCGCGCCCGCGCTGCGCGGAACCCTGCACACCGCGCCCCTGCCACTACGCATCGTCGATTCCGTGCCGGCACTCGCCGGCCTCACCGCCTATCTCGGCGGTATCGGCCTGCGCCCCGAGCACGCACCGGAGTTCGCGCGCCGCCCGGGAACCGGCGCCCAACCGTCGAACGCGCGCCGCTGACCCGCACGTACAGGCTTGCGCCGAACCATCGGTTACGTCCCGTGGCGGGCGTTGACCCTGCGCGTCAACGGGCTTCCCGAATGGCGCCGCAACGGCTATGTTTGCCGCGACGAACGGGACATATCGGGCCCGGGTGAAGCAGCAGGAGGCTTGCGGGATGAGGATCGGCACTGGGGTCGGGGCGGCGCTGCTCGCGGTGGGAGTCATCGTGGCGGCGGGCGGAAACGGGCACGCCGAGCCCAACCCGGCGGTCGTCGAACAGCAGGCCGCGGCGCCGTCCCTGCGCGGGGCCGACAAGGGCGTGAACTACCAGGTGAGCGCCACCGATGATCGGCGCGCGGTGGTCACCACCATCGACACGGGCCGGTTCCAATTCGTCCACGACACGAAAGTCGTTGCGATGACCGATGAATCGGGTGCGGTGCTCGCGGCACTGCCGATGGTCGTGCGCGTCGGCGAGCACTCGGTGCCGCTCATCCCGTCGATCGACGAGAAGGGCACCAGCCTGACCCTGACCCCGGTCACCGAATCCACCGCACCGGTGCGCGATATCAGCGCCCAGGAACGCTTCTTCGCCGAAACCCAGCGCCTGCAGCCGCAGATCATCGAGGGCGCCGCCATCGGCGCGGCCATCGGTTTCGTGCTCGGCTTCCCGCTGGGGCTGTTCGTCCTCGATTTCATCACCGTCCCGGTCGCCACCGTCGCGGGCGCGGCGATCGGCGCGATGGCCGGATACGCGATGGCCGGCGGTCAGCCCGCGATCGACACCGCGCTCGCCTACGTCACCGGGGCACCCTGACGGTTCGCCGCACGCGGCCACGCGCCGCTGGTTGTCAGCGGTTTCCGCTACCGTTGACACCAGGAGTCCGCACGGGTGGGTGGTGATGAGAGTGGAGTTCGACCCGCTGGCCGATATCGAACGCGCCCTGGCCGAGCAGGCCGGGTGGACGTGGTTCGACGACTACCTGCTGTACACGTGCGGGGTGGCCGATCTGCTGGCGCGCGGCGAGGTGGCGCTGATCCCGCACACGGCCACGCGGGTGCGGACCGAGCCGGGTGAAGTCGCGTTGGCCGAAGGGGCGGTCAACTGGTACACGTGGCGGCCCACCGGCAACGGGAATTGGACGCCGAGCCAGGCCGCCGTCGCCGGGCCGACTCCGATCGCGGCCGCAGCGCAGTTGGGCAACGCCGTCGTGAACCGGACCCGGCGCACCCGGGCCGTGGCCGCCGCGCAACCGCGCTGGGTGGCCGAACGCGCCGGGTCGGCGATGATCTCGGACCGGCGGCTGCACCTCACCAACCCGGATCGGTCGTTCTCGCTGTACTGGTCGGCGCTCGAGTCCATCGACCTCACCGCACCGGATCGCGTCGGCTGCCGGTTCCCCGACCGAGACGGCAAACTGCAGCAGATCCAGGTCCAGACCCCGTGGGCCGCATTGCTTTTCGTCACTGCCGCGCTGCGGCACTTTCCGCATCACCCGCTGTTGAAAACCGGCACCTGGCTACCCGCCGGGTTCGAGGACAAGTGCCATCTGGCGGGCAAGAAGTGTCCGAAAGTGCGCTCGCTCGGGTGAGACGTCCTCAGCGTTGACGTGCGCGATAGGCGGCGACGGCGTTGCGGTTTCCGCAGGTGGTGCTGCAATAGCGGCGAGAGCGGTTGCGGGACAGGTCGAGTACGAGTCCCGCGCAGTCCGCGTCGGCGCAGATCGATAGGCGACTCAGGTCGTCGGCGCGGATCAGGTCGATCATCGCCATGGCGGTTTCGACGGCGATGCGGACCGGGAGCGGGGCTTGGGGCGGGACGGCGTGCACGTGGTAGTCGACGTCGCCGTGGCGGACCAGCTGCGGCACGGCTCGGTGCTCGGCGAGGGTCTCGTTCACGAGCACGACGGCGGCATCGCGGTCGCTGGTGAGCATCGCGCGTAGTGGCACGCGCAATGCCCGGACAGCGGCCAGTTCGGCCGCGTCGCCGGTGTGGGCGCCGGTGTAGACGTGCCGGTGCAGGAACTCGGCGAGCTGAGCGGTCTCGGTGAGCGTGTCGGGGTCTTCCGCTGAGTTGACCAGCTCGACCGCCGCCAAGAGCGCCGCTTCGGTGTCATGAGCAAAAACCACGTTGACATATTACCTCAGGCTCCTTACCGTCATTAGTCATGGAGACCTTGACTCATGACGGCGCGGCCCGGATTCGAACCGGACTGTTCTTCGCGCTCGCCTCCGCGACCTCGTTCGGCATGTCGGGGCCGCTCGCGCGCGGGCTCATGGACGCGGGCTGGAGTGCGGCCGCGGTGGTCGCCGCGCGCGTGCTGCTCGCCGGAGTCGTCTTGCTGCCCTTGGCAATTCACCAGCTGCGGGGCAATTGGCAACTGGTGCGCACCAACGCGCGCCTCATCGCCGTCTACGGTCTGGTCGCCGTGGCGGGCACCCAGCTCGCCTTCTTCAACGCAGTCGCGCGCATGGAGGTCGGCACCGCGCTGCTGATCGAGTTCGCCGCACCGATCGCCATCGTCGGCTGGCTGTGGGCGCGACACCGGCAACGGCCCGGCGCGGCCACCATCGCGGGGGCCGCCCTCGGCATCACCGGCCTGATGCTGGTCCTCGACGTGCTGTCCGGGGTGTCGCTCGACCCGATCGGTATCGTGTGGGCACTGGGTTCAATGGTCGGCGCCGCCGCCTACTTCCTGCTCTCGGCCGAAGGCGGCGAACTCCCGGGCACCGTCCTCGCCGCCGGCGGCCTGCTCATCGGCGGCCTGACCTTGCTCCTCGCGGGCACCCTCGGCATCGTCCCCCTACACGCCACCACAAACCCCGCCGTCTTCGCCGATTTCACCACCCCGTGGTGGATCCCAATCCTGCTCATCGGCATCGTCACCGCCGCCATCGCCTACGTCACCGGCATCGCCGCCACCCGCCGCCTCGGCTCCCGCCTGGCCTCCTTCGTAGCCCTTACCGAAGTCCTGGCCGCCCTTATCTTCGCCTGGATCCTCCTAGCCGAAGCCCCCCGCCCGATCCAATTGCTCGGCGGCGCCTTGATCCTCATCGGCGTAATCACCGTCCGCCTCGGCGAACCCACAACCGCCCTCGGCGACCCCGAGACGCCAGCAGACACCATTGAAGAGCTAAGAACTCCTACCCAACCCGGACCCCCGAGGATCGGAACACACCCATCAATATAAGTTCTGACTTATACTCGGACGTACGCCGACTATCGCGCTGATAGCGAGAAGGAGATCCGATGACTGGCGCACGAAGCTGGCGCGAAGTGAAAGAAGAAGCTCACCGGCTGCACCCTGAGCTGGCTGACCCCAAAGTCCAGGCAGCTGCGGCAGAACAGCTAGCGGGCCGCATCGCCGGACACCACCTCAAGGAACTCCGACAGGCGGTCGGAAAGACCCAGGCCGAACTCGCGGCCGCCCTCGGCGTAAGCCAGGCGCGTATTTCCCAAATCGAGAACGGCGACCTGGCGGCCATGGAACTCGACACCCTCCGCGCCTACGCCCGAGCCCTCGGCGGGCGAGTAGACATCAGCGTCAGCGTCGGGCCACACACGGTCAAGGTCGCTTGACTCACCACGGCGTGCCATTCCAGAGGCTCCATGAATTCGATCCGAACTACCGGTCGGAGTACTCCGCTTCGGTAATGGTCAGGGTCGTGCCGGGCATCGTGATCGTGAGGAGTTCGGTCTCGGAGTCCCAGGTGGCGGCGACATCACCTGCCGGGTAGGGAATGTCGTAGAACAAACCACGATTGGGTGCGATTCCGACGTGGAGGACGTACTCGGTGGACAACAACCCTGGCGTGGTGCGGTGGTACACGCAGTACGACCGACCCTGTTTCGGTTGAGCGTGTTCCGAGCGGCAACTCACGACCACCTGGTCCGAAATCGCGTGGGCGGCAGTCTGATAGCCAGTGAACGCGATCGCCAGTACCCCGATCACCGCGAGCGCGACAACGACTATCTGAGACTTCATACCGCGACCGTACACAGAAAACGGCCCCCGCTCTCGAAAGAGCGGGGGCCGAAATCTGTTGGCTGCCTACTGCTTAGCGGTAGTCGCTGAAGCCGTAGTCATCCAGCGGCACTGCTGCGCCGGTGGAGGAGCCGAAGCTGTCCGGGGAGTAGTAGGTGTCGTCGTAGGACGGCACCGCGTACGCCGCGGCACGGGCTTCTTCGGTCGGCTGCACCGTGATGTTGCGGTAACGGTTGATACCGGTACCGGCCGGGATGAGCTTACCGATGATGACATTTTCCTTCAGGCCGATCAGCTTGTCGGAGCGGCAGTTGATGGCCGCGTCGGTCAGCACTCGGGTGGTCTCCTGGAAGGAAGCCGCCGACAGCCACGAATCAGTGGCCAGCGACGCCTTGGTGATACCCATCAGCACGGGACGGCCCGAGGCCGGCTCGCGGCCTTCGGCCACCACGCGACGGTTCGAGTTCTCGAACTCGGCACGCTCGGTGAGCGAGCCGGGCAGGAACTCGGTCGCACCCGAATCGATGATCGTCACACGACGCAGCATCTGGCGAACGATGACCTCGATGTGCTTGTCGTGGATCGACACACCCTGCGAGCGGTAGACCTCCTGGACCTCGTGGACCAGGTGGACCTGCACCTGACGGGGACCCATCACGCGCAGCACCTCGTGCGGATCGGCAGCGCCCTCGAGCAGCTGCTGACCCACCTCAACGTGGTCACCGTCGGCCAGCAGACGCTCGGAGCCGTCGTCGTGCTTGAACACCCGCAGACGCTGACGCTTCGAGAGCTTGTCGTAGACAACTTCCTCGGACCCGTCATCAGGGATGATCGTGATCTTGTAGAAGCGGTCGTCGTCCTCGAGCCGCACCCGACCCGAGACCTCCGCGATCGGCGCCTTGCCCTTGGGGACACGGGCCTCGAAGAGCTCCTGAACACGCGGCAGACCACCGGTGATGTCGTCGCCCGCGACGCCACCCTGGTGGAAGGTACGCATGGTCAGCTGGGTACCGGGCTCACCGATGGACTGGGCCGCGACGATGCCGACGGCCTCGCCGATATCGACCAGCTTGCCGGTGGCCATCGAACGGCCGTAGCAGGTGGCGCAGACGCCGGTGCCGGTGGTGCAGGTCAGCACGGAGCGGACCTTCACCTCGGTGATACCGGCCTCGAGCAGCGCCTCCAGCGCGGGGTCGCCGAGGTCGGCGCCCTTCGCCACGATGACGTTGCCCTTGGCGTCGACCGCGTCCTGCGCCAACGTACGGGCGAAGGTCGAGGTCTCGACGTGCGCGTCACGAATGATCGTGCCGTCGGCCAGCTTCTCCGCGATCGGCACCACGATGCCGCGCTCGGTGCCACAGTCCTCTTCGCGGACGATGACGTCCTGCGACACGTCCACCAGACGACGGGTCAGGTAACCCGAGTCAGCGGTACGAAGCGCGGTGTCGGCCAGACCCTTACGAGCACCGTGGGTGTTGATGAAGTACTCGAGCACGGTCAGGCCCTCACGGAACGAGGACTTGATCGGGCGCGGGATGAACTCACCCTTCGGGTTCGTCACCAGGCCCTTCATACCCGCGAGGGTACGGGTCTGGGTGAAGTTACCCGTGGCGCCGGAGTCGACGATCGTGATGATCGGGTTGTCCGGCGGGTAGTGGGTGCGCAGCGCGGCGCCCACTTCCTCGGTGGCTTCCTGCCAGATCTTGACGAGCGCGTTGTTGCGCTCGGCGTGATCGAGCGCACCACGCTGGTACTTCTTCTCGATCAGGTCCGCCATGGCCTCATAGCGTTCCATGATCTCGGGCTTCTCCGGCGGAACGAGCACGTCCGACATGGAGACGGTGACACCCGAACGCGTGGCCCAGTAGAAGCCGGCGTCCTTGAGCTTGTCGACGGTCTGCGCGACGACGATCATCGGGTAACGCTCAGCGAGATCGTTGATGATCGTGGCCTGACGCTTCTTCGGCATCGGCTCGTTGATGAACGCGTAGTCCGCCGGGAGCAGCTCGTTGAAGATCACGCGACCAAGCGTGGTCTCGGCCAGCCAGGCCTCGCCGCGCTTCCAGCCGTCCGGGAACAGCTCGTTCTCGATGTCACGCGGCGGGCGCTGCTCGGTCAGTCGCACCTTGATGGTGGACCGCACGGTCAGCTCGCCACGATCGACGGCCATCTGCGCCTCGGCGGGCGAGGAGTACACGCCGTACTCCGGCACGTCCTTGGCGCCTGCCTTGTACGTGCCCGCACCGTTCTCGTCGAGACGAGTCAGGTAGAACAGGCCCGTCACCATGTCCAGACGCGGCATCGCCAGGGGGCGACCCGACGCCGGGGACAGGATGTTGTTCGACGACAGCATCAGGATGCGTGCCTCGGCCTGCGCCTCCGCGGACAGCGGAAGGTGCACGGCCATCTGGTCACCGTCGAAGTCGGCGTTGAACGCCTCACACACGAGCGGGTGCAGCTGGATGGCCTTGCCTTCGACCAGCTGGGGCTCGAAGGCCTGGATACCAAGGCGGTGCAGGGTGGGCGCGCGGTTCAGCATCACCGGGTGCTCGGCGATGACCTCTTCGAGGACATCCCACACCTGGGCACGCTGACGCTCGACCATCCGCTTGGCGGACTTGATGTTCTGCGCGTGGTTGAGATCCACCAGACGCTTCATGACGAACGGCTTGAACAGCTCGAGCGCCATCAGCTTCGGCAGACCACACTGGTGCAGCTTGAGCTGCGGACCGACGACGATGACCGAACGGCCCGAGTAGTCGACGCGCTTGCCGAGCAGGTTCTGACGGAAACGACCCTGCTTGCCCTTGAGCAGATCGCTCAGCGACTTCAGCGGGCGGTTACCCGGTCCAGTGACCGGACGGCCACGACGGCCGTTGTCGAACAGGGCGTCGACCGACTCCTGCAGCATCCGCTTCTCGTTGTTGACGATGATCTCGGGGGCGCCGAGATCGATCAGTCGCTTGAGGCGGTTGTTGCGGTTGATCACGCGGCGGTACAGGTCGTTCAGGTCGGAGGTGGCGAAACGGCCACCGTCGAGCTGAACCATCGGACGCAGCTCCGGCGGGATCACCGGAACAGCGTCGAGCACCATGCCCATGGGCGAGTTGCCGTTGGTCTGGAAGGCCGCGACGACCTTCAGACGCTTCAGCGCGCGCAGCTTCTTCTGGCCCTTGCCGCTGCGAATGGTCTCGCGCAGCTTCTCGGCCTCGGCGTTGATGTCGAAGTTCTCCATCAGCTTCTGGATGGACTCCGCACCCATGGCGCCGGTGAAGTACTCGCCGTAACGGTCGACGAGCTCGCGGTAGAGCACCTCGTCGACGATGAGCTGCTGAACCGACAGCTTGGTGAAGGTGGTCCAGATCTCGTCGAGACGGTCCAGCTCACGCTGCGAGCGGTCGCGCAGCTGACGCATTTCGCGCTCGCCGCCGTCCTTGACCTTGCGACGCACGTCGGACTTGGCGCCCTCGGCTTCCAGCTCGGCCAGATCGGCCTCGAGCTTCTGCGCGCGGGCTTCGAGGTCGGCGTCGCGCTGATCGGCGACAGCCTTCTTCTCGACCTCCATCTCGGCTTCGAGCGTGGAGAGCTCGTTGTGACGCAGCTCCTCGTCGACACCGACGATGACGTAGGCGGCGAAGTAGATGATCTTCTCGAGATCCTTCGGCGCCAGGTCGAGCAGGTAACCCAAGCGCGACGGAACGCCCTTGAAGTACCAGATGTGGGTAACGGGAGCGGCCAGCTCGATGTGGCCCATCCGCTCACGACGCACCTTGGCGCGAGTTACCTCGACACCACAGCGCTCACAGATGATGCCCTTGAAGCGGACACGCTTGTACTTGCCGCAGTAGCACTCCCAGTCCCGGGTGGGGCCGAAGATCTTCTCGCAGAAGAGCCCGTCCTTCTCCGGCTTGAGCGTGCGGTAGTTGATGGTCTCCGGCTTCTTGACCTCGCCGTAGGACCACTGGCGGATGTCGTCGGCGGAGGCAAGGCCGATCCGGAGTTCATCGAAGAAGTTGACGTCTAGCACGTAACTTCCTTTCCCCTATTCGGGTCGAATTCGAGCAAAAGTTCACTAGTAGTCGAGCGCGGGGCGCGGGGCGGCTGCCCTTTTCCAAGGGACAGCCGCACCGCGCTTACCACCTAGTTCGCCAGATCGTCGATGGTTGCGGCTTCGTTCCTGGACAGGTTGATGCCCAGGTTCGCGGCCGCGCGCTCCAGATCCTCGTCTTCGCCGCCGCCCATCTCGATCGCGGCGCCGTCCGAAGACAGCACCTCGACGTTGAGGCACAGCGACTGGAGTTCCTTGAGGAGCACCTTGAACGACTCCGGAATGCCCGGCTCCGGAATGTTCTCGCCCTTGACGATGGCCTCGTAGACCTTCACGCGGCCGACCACGTCGTCGGACTTGATGGTCAGGAGTTCCTGCAGCGTGTACGCCGCGCCGTAGGCCTGCATGGCCCAGCACTCCATCTCACCGAAACGCTGACCACCGAACTGCGCCTTACCACCCAGCGGCTGCTGGGTGATCATCGAGTACGGACCGGTCGAACGGGCGTGGATCTTGTCGTCGACCAGGTGGTGCAGCTTCAGGATGTACATGTAACCGACCGCGACCGGGTACGGGAACGGCTCACCCGAACGACCGTCGAACAGCGTGGACTTGCCGTCGGCGTTGACCATCCGCTCACCGTCACGGTTGGGCAGGGTCGAGCCGAGCAGACCGGTCAGCTCGTCGTCCTTGGCACCGTCGAACACCGGGGTGGCGATGTTGGAATCGGCCGGAGCCGCCAGCATCTCCTCGGGCAGCGTCGCCGCCCATTCCGGGCGAGTGCCGTCCGCGGCCACGTCGATGTTCCAGCCGGCCTTACCGATCCAACCCAAGTGGGTCTCCAGGATCTGGCCGATGTTCATACGACGGGGCACACCGTGGGTGTTCAGGATGATGTCGACCGGCGTGCCGTCGGGCATGAACGGCATGTCCTCGATGGGGAGGATCTTGCCGATGACGCCCTTGTTGCCGTGGCGACCAGCGAGCTTGTCACCGTCCTGGATCTTGCGCTTCTGGGCCACGTAGACGCGGACCAGCTCGTTCACACCAGGAGGCAGATCGTCGTCGTCTTCACGCGAGAACACGCGAATGCCGATGACCTTGCCGGACTCACCGTGGGGCACCTTCAGCGAGGTGTCGCGCACTTCGCGAGCCTTCTCACCGAAGATGGCACGCAGCAGACGCTCTTCCGGGGTGAGCTCGGTCTCGCCCTTGGGCGTGACCTTGCCGACCAGGATGTCGCCGTCGCGAACCTCGGCACCGATGCGGATGATGCCGCGCTCGTCGAGGTCGGCGAGGACCTCATCGGAGACGTTCGGGATATCGCGAGTGATCTCCTCGGCACCGAGCTTGGTGTCGCGGGCATCGATCTCGTGCTCTTCGATGTGGATCGAGGTGAGAACGTCCTCTTCCACGAGGCGCTGCGACAGGATGATCGCGTCCTCGTAGTTGTGGCCTTCCCACGGCATGATCGCGACGAGCAAGTTCTTGCCCAGCGCCATCTCACCGTTCTCGGTGCAGGGGCCGTCCGCGAGGACCTGCCCCTTCTCCACCCGATCGCCCTCGTCCACGATCGGACGCTGGTTCGAGCAGGTGCCCTGGTTCGACCGGTTGAACTTGCGCATCCGGTAGGACTTGCGGCTGCCGTCGTCGGCCATCACGGTGACGTAATCGGCCGAGACCTCTTCGACGACACCGGGCTTCTCGTTGATCACGACGTCGCCCGCGTCGACGGCTGCGCGCAGCTCCATGCCGGTGCCCACGATCGGGGACTCGGAACGGATCAGCGGCACGGCCTGGCGCTGCATGTTCGCACCCATGAGGGCACGGTTGGCATCGTCGTGCTCGAGGAACGGGATCATGGCCGTCGCGACCGACACCATCTGGCGCGGCGAGATGTCCATGAAGTCGACCTGCGCCGGCGACACGAACTCGACCTCTTCGCCCTGCCGGCGAACGAGCACCTTCTCCTCGAGGAAGCGACCTTCGGCGTCGACCGGGGAGTTGGCCTGCGCGCGAACGTAGCGGTCTTCCTCGTCGGCGGTCAGGTACTTGACCACGTCGGTGACCTTGCCGTCGACAACCTTCTGGTACGGCGTCTCGATGAAGCCGAACGGGTTGACCCGCGCGTACACCGACAGCGAACCGATCAGGCCGATGTTCGGGCCTTCCGGGGTCTCGATCGGGCACATGCGGCCGTAGTGCGACGGGTGGACGTCACGAACTTCCAGACCGGCACGCTCACGGGACAGACCACCCGGGCCCAGCGCCGACAGGCGGCGCTTGTGGGTCAGACCCGACAGCGGGTTGTTCTGGTCCATGAACTGCGACAGCTGCGAAGTTCCGAAGAACTCCTTGATCGCCGCGACGACCGGGCGGATGTTGATCAGGGTCTGCGGCGTGATCGCCTCGACGTCCTGGGTCGTCATCCGCTCACGAACGACACGCTCCATGCGGGACAGGCCCACGCGGATCTGGTTCTGGATGAGCTCACCGACGGTGCGCAGACGACGGTTACCGAAGTGGTCGATGTCGTCGATCTCGACGGGGACCTCTTCACCGCCGGGGGCGGTCATCGTGCGGTCACCGGCGTGCAGACGCACCAGGTACTCGATGGTGTCGACGATGTCTTCCTTGGTGAGAACCGAGGAGGTCACCGGCTCGTGCACGTGGATGCCGAGCTTCTTGTTGATCTTGTAACGACCGACGCGGGCCAGGTCGTAGCGCTTCTCCTTGAAGAACAGGTTCTCCAGCAGAGTCTGCGCGGACTCTTTGGTCGGCGGCTCGCCCGGACGCAGCTTGCGGTAGATGTCGAGCAGCGCCTCGTCCTGGCCGGGCGTGCTGTCCTTCTCCAGGGTGGACATCATGATCTCGGAGAAGCCGAAACGCTCGACGATCTCCTCGGTCGTCCAACCCAGCGCCTTGAGCAGCACGGTGACCGGCTGCCGACGCTTGCGGTCGATACGGACACCCACGGTGTCGCGCTTGTCGACGTCGAACTCGAGCCACGCACCACGCGACGGGATGACCCGGACGCTGTGCAGGTCCTTCTCGGTGGTCTTGTCGATGTTGTGATCGAAGTAGACGCCCGGGGAACGGACCAGCTGCGAGACGACGACACGCTCGGTGCCGTTGATGATGAAGGTGCCCTTGTCGGTCATCATGGGGAAATCGCCCATGAACACCGTCTGGCTCTTGATCTCGCCGGTGTTGTTGTTGATGAACTCCGCGGTGACGAACAACGGCGCCGCGTAGGTCATGTCCTTCTCTTTGCACTCATCGATGGAGGCCTTGACCTCTTCGAAGCGCGGATCAGAGAACGACAGGGACATGGAACCGGAGAAGTCCTCGATCGGCGAGAGCTCTTCGAGCACCTCCTCGAGGCCGCCTGCGAGACCGACGTCGCCGCGAGCGGCTGCCTTCTCACGCCAGTCGGGTGTACCGACCAGCCAGGCGAACGAGTCCGTTTGTAGGTCGAGAAGTCCGGGCACCTCGAGGGGCTCACGGATCTTCGCGAATGAAACCCTCAACGGGGCTCCGGGGATACCAGCCTTGGTCTGGGTGGAGACTGCCAAGATGCGTCCTTCCAGCACCTCACGCGCGTCGCGTGGTGGTCCGCGACCGTCGCTTGTCTGCTACGAGTTCCGCTGGTTACGCACCCGATCGAAACCAGAACAAGCAGCAGCGGAAGTAACACCGGAAGGGTGGAACTTTCGTGTGCGAATCAAGGTGTGGACAGGAGGCAGCCAGCGCAACGTCCAAACTTACACCCCTAGACAAGGGAGTGTCAACATACCATCCGTGTGACCGCTCGCACGGGATAACGCGCCGAACCCTGAACGCTGGCCGCGTCGGGATTCCTCACCGCTGCGCGCCCCGCATGCCGCTCCCCCGAGCGGACCGTTCAGTCGGTGCTGCGTCCACCTTCAGGCTGGGTCCACCTCCAGCTCGAGCTGGGGTCCACCCTCAGCCGGCGCTGAGCCCTCTATTCAACTGGCGCTGAGTCCACCTTCAGCGGGCACCGGCTCTAATTTCTGCCGACGCTGGGCCTTGATCTCACTGGCGCTGTGCCCCTCAACAGCTCACGCTGTTGAGACAAGGGTGACGGTTCGCGGGCCCCTCGTCAAGTGGCGCGGGCAGGTCTGTTGCCGATGCGAGATCGCCTGGCGCGCTGGGCATCCCCCACCCGGCGCCGCGGTCATTTTACTCGCGACACGCCGTGTGCGCCAGCCGGACCGACGGCCGGTCACCGACTGTTTTCCGCCCTGTCACGCAGAAGAGCCCCGGCCGTAGGCCGAGGCTCATCCGAGGCGTAAAAGTCGCTCAGCCGTTGATCTGGCCGTGCGGAACGGTCTTGAACGTTTCGGTGGGCTGATCGCTGCCACCGTAGTTCGCCATCACCTGGGTGTCGTTGTCCGTGGAATCCAGCGACTCGCGGATCGCCACCTGCGCCGCGTGCGGCAGCGTGTGGATGATCTCGCGCACGCGCGCCTGGCGACGGAACACCGCCTGGCGAGCCGGCATGCCCGGCTCGGCCTTCATCTGCGGGATGATGCCGTCGATCTCCTCGGCGCCACCGTGGTGGTGACCGGCGTCGACGAGCGCCTGCTCGCGCGCCATCTGCGCCTCGTCCTTCTCCTCCGACATTCCGATCGGGCCGATCATGCGGCCGTTGAGGAACTGCTTGACCACCGGCTCCTCGCTGGTGAGCAGCACCTCACGGGGGCCGAACATCACCAGGTTGCGGCGGAAGAGCATGCCGATGTTGTCCGGCACGGTACGGGCCAGGTTGATGTTGTGCGTCACGATCAGGATCGTGGCGTCGATCTGCGCGTTGATGTTGAGCAGCAGCTGCGCCAGGTACGAGGTACGCACCGGGTCCAGGCCCGAGTCGGGCTCGTCGACGAGGATGATCTGCGGGTCGAGGACCAGCGCGCGGGCCAGACCGGCGCGCTTGCGCATACCGCCGGAGATCTCGCCGGGCAGCTTGCCCTCGGCGCCGAGCAGACCGGTCAGCTCGAGCTTCTCCATGACGACCTGGCGGATCTGCGATTCCGTCTTCTTCGTGTGCTCACGAAGCGGGAAGGCGATGTTGTCGTACAAATTCATCGAGCCGAACAGTGCGCCGTCCTGGAAAAGGACGCCGAACAGTTTGCGGATCTCGTAGAGCTCCTTGTTGGAGCAAGTGGTGATATCGGTGCCATCGATGAAGATGGACCCGCGCTCAGGCCGCAGCAGACCGATGAGCGACTTCAGGAACACCGACTTACCCGTACCCGATGGGCCGAGCAACGCACTGACCTCACCCGAAGGGAGCGTGATCGACACGTCCTGCCAAATTCGCTGTGAACCGAAGGATTTTGTTACTCCCTCGGTCCTGACCTCGACGCCCACTGCTACCTCCATTGATCCCTGCGAGCACCCCACCCGCGTTCCCGCGCGCTCACATCACGGCGGTGCGCTACGACTCTGTGGGTCCGGTCACTGTAACCCATCAGTGAGACGGGGCACACCCCTACATGACTGAAGAGTAACCTGCGGCGGTTCCCACAACCCGGAACACTTTCGCATGTCCGGGATAAATAGCAAACGGGCGGCCCTGAAGGACCGCCCGTTCACAAAGCACAGGATTCCGAATTACTTGACGGAAACCTTGGCGCCGGCCTCTTCGAGCTTGGCCTTGGCAGCCTCGGCGGCGTCCTTGGCGACCTTCTCCAGGATCGGCTTCGGGGCGCCCTCGACCAGGTCCTTGGCTTCCTTCAGGCCCAGGCCCGAGACGATCTCACGGACCACCTTGATGACCTGGATCTTCTTGTCGCCGGCACCCTCGAGGATGACGTCGAACTCGTCCTGCTCCTCAGCGGCCTCGGCCGGGGCAGCGCCACCCTGCTGCGCGACGGCGACGGGGGCAGCAGCGGTGACCTCGAACTTGTCCTCGAACGCCTTGACGAAGGAGGAGAGCTCCAGCAGGGTCATCTCGGAGAAAACGTCGAGCAGCTCTTCAGTGGACAGCTTGGCCATGATTTGTTCCTTTCGGTGGTGAATGTCTGTGCGCGCGGGCGTAATACCCGAGCGGGGGTATTACTCGGCAGCGCCTTCGGCAGCCTGCTTCTTCTCCTGCAGCGCGGCGGCCAGACGGGCCACCTGACCTGCGGGAGCGTTGAACAGACCGGCAGCCTTGGACAGGTTGCCCTTCATCGCGCCTGCCAGCTTGGCCAGCAGGACCTCGCGGGTCTCCAGGTCGGCGATCTTCTCGACCTCGGCCACGGACAGCGCAGCGCCGTCCATGTACCCGCCCTTGATGACGAGTGCCTTGTTGTCCTTGGCGAAGGTCTTGAGGGCCTTCGCAGCCAGGACGGGCTCACCCGAAATGAAGGTGATGGCGGTCGGTCCGACGAACAAGTCGTCCAGGCCCTCGACGCCCGCTTCCGCGGCCGCGATCTTGACCAGGGTGTTCTTGGCGACGGAGTACGTGGCGTCGGCGCCGAGCGCACGACGCAGCTCGGTGAGCTTGCCGACCGACAGGCCACGGTATTCCGTGACAACAGTGGCCGTGGAGTTCTTGAACTGCTCCGCGATCTCCGCGACAGCGGTGACCTTTTCAGGTTTCGCCATACTTCGCCTCCTCTCTGATGTCGGTTTCGTTGGTGCACTACCGAATCAGGGGCCGGCGACAAAACGAACGCCCCGGACGCAAGGCGTACCGGGGCGCAAAATAATTTCGGCCTCAGCTCTCCCTGCGTGGGTCGCCGGCAATGTCGCCGGACCTTCGATCGACACCGTGAAACGGCATCAACGACCTACGGTCTTCGGTAGAACGAATGGGTGTGGTCTTCGAGGATGTATGCACATCCCGCATGACCGTTGCTTACTGTACCCCCACCTACCCCTATCTGCCAAAACGGCACAGGTATCCCGCGACCGGACGGCGGGACCGAATCAGTGCTACTAGTACGCGGGTGACGTACGAACCCGAGCCCACCGTCCTGCTCCACGCCGCCGACGGGTTGTCCGTCGACGCCCGCATCAGCCGCCACGGCGGTGGCCTGCACTTCTATGCCCAGGACCTCGGTGGCCCGTTCAGCGAATACGAGTGGTCATGGACCTTCGCGCCGGAGACCTTCGCGGATATCCGGGCTATACTCGCCGACCACGATCCACAGCGCGACCTGCTGATCGTCGTGCAGGAGTTCTTCGCCGACAGCGACATCCGGGATCCCGGAAAGTGGCTGCGCGACAACGGAATCCCCGCAGAGTTCTGGAGCCGGGTCGAGCATTGAACGCCGCGAGGGTGGGAACGCGCAGTGCGTTCCCACCCTCGTGGTTGCTCTAGGAGCTAGCGGTCAGCCGAAGCTCACGCATCCTCGTCGAGGAGGTTGCGGGTGCGGTTCGGGTCCACCGGGATGCCCGGTCCGGTGTTCGTCGAAACCGTGATCTTCTTGACGTAGCGGCCCTTGGCGGTCGACGGCTTCACACGCAGGATCTCGTCCAGCGCGGCGCCGTAGTTCTCCACCAGCTTGGCATCGTCGAAGGACGCCTTGCCGATGACGAAGTGCAGGTTGGCCTGCTTGTCGACGCGGAAGTTGATCTTGCCGCCCTTGATCTCGTTGACGGCCTTGGTCACATCGTTGGTGACGGTGCCCGTCTTCGGGTTCGGCATCAGACCACGCGGGCCGAGGACACGCGCGATGCGGCCGACCTTGGCCATCTGATCCGGGGTGGCGATCGCGGCGTCGAAGTCGAGCCAGCCGCCCTGAATCCGCTCGATCAGGTCCTCGGCGCCCACGGCGTCGGCGCCTGCGGCCTCGGCCTCGGAAGCCTTCTCGCCCGCGGCGAACACGATGACGCGGGCAGTCTTACCGGTGCCGTGCGGCAGGTTGACGGTGCCACGGACCATCTGGTCGGCCTTGCGGGGATCCACGCCGAGACGGACGGCGACCTCGACGGTCGCGTCGGTCTTGGTGGTCGCGGTCTCCTTTGCCAGGCGCGTGGCGGCCAGCGGGGAGTACAGAGCGTCGCGATCGACCTTCTCAGCAGCGGCGAGGTACGCCTTGCTTCGTTTTGCCATGATTTTCTGTCCTTAGAGTTTCGAGTTCAGATGTGGTTGTCGGGCCTGGCCGGCCCTCCCACATGGAGCGAGTTCGCTCAGCCTTCGACGGTGATACCCATCGAACGCGCGGTACCGGCGATGATCTTCGCGGCCTGATCGATGTCAGTGGCGTTCAGATCCTCGGCCTTGGTCTTCGCGATCTCACGGACCTGGTCCATGGTGACCTTGGCGACCTTGGTCTTGTGCGGCTCAGCGGAGCCCTTCTGCACACCGGCGGCCTTGAGCAGCAGACGCGCGGCAGGCGGGGTCTTCAGCTTGAAGTCGAACGTCCGGTCCTCGTACACCGAGATCTCGACCGGGATGACGTTGCCACGCTGCGACTCGGTCGCGGCGTTGTACGCCTTGCAGAACTCCATGATGTTGACGCCGTGCTGACCGAGCGCGGGGCCGACCGGCGGTGCCGGGTTGGCTGCGCCGGCCTGGATCTGCAGCTTGATGATCCCGGCGAGCTTCTTCTTCTTGGGGGGCATCTTTCTTCCTTGGCTTTCTGGGGTTCGGTTCCTTACGGTTGCCGTAAGCCTCGTATCCGCGCACGACTCGGCCCCGACAGGTATTGCGGGGAAGTCAGAACACGAACCATCACACTCTACTTGACATGACCCGTGACCTGGCAATCGGGTGGTGACCAGCACAAACGCGAAACGGCACCGCCGGTGAGCGGTGCCGTTTGCGAAAGCGGGAAAACTTTAGATCTTGGAGACCTGGGTGAAGTTCAGCTCGACCGGGGTCTCGCGACCGAAGATCGAGACGAGCACCTTGAGCTTCTGCTGCTCGGCGTTGACCTCGGAGATCGACGCGGGCAGCGTGGCGAACGGGCCGTCCATGACGGTGACCGACTCGCCGACCTCGAAGTCGACCTCGATGGTGGGCTTGCCCGAAGCCGAGCTACCGGCATCCGAACCACCGGCAGCGGCCGATGCGGCCTTCTTCTGCGCCTGCGCACCGGCCGGGACCAGGAACTTCACGACCTCGTTGATGGTCAGCGGGGTCGGCTTGGCGCCGGGGCCACCGCCGGTCATGCCGACGAAACCGGTGACGCCGGGGGTGTTGCGCACCGCGCCCCACGACTCGTTGTTCAGTTCCATCCGGACCAGGATGTAGCCCGGCAGCACCTTGCGGTTGACGTTCTTCTTCTGGCCGTTCTTGATCTCGGTGACCTCTTCGGTCGGCACCTCGACCTGGAAGATGTAGTCCTCGAGGCCGAGGTTCTGCACGCGGGTCTCGAGATTGGTCTTGACCTTGTTCTCGTAGCCGGCGTAGGAGTGCACGACGTACCAGTCGCCGGGCACGCGCCGCAGCTTGGTCTTCATCGACTCGATCGGGTCGGCCTCGGGGTCTTCCTCGGTGGCGACTTCGTCGATCACGGCTTCGTCGACGACAACCTCGTCGGCAGCGGCTTCGTCGTCGGCGAGCTCGGCGGCCTCGACCTCGTCGGTGGCGGTTTCCGCCACGACAGTGTCGTCAACCGGGAACTCGTCGTTGGTGTCGTTCTCCGGGGTGCTCACTGAGGCACTCGCTTCCTGTGTCGTCACGTACATCTTCTGGGCTGGTCGGGTGCGCGGTGGCGCACTCCGCCGCTGGCGACCCGTGATCGGCCACCGGCGTGGTTGTCGGCGATCAGCCGAACAGCCAGTCGACGCCCTTGATGAACGCTGCGTCGATCCCGGCGATGAACGCGACCATGAAGACCACGAACACCAGAACGACGGCCGTATAGGTGGCCATCTGCTTCCGGTTGGGCCAGATCACCTTGCGCAGTTCCGCGATGACCTCTCGCAGGAACCTGATCACCCGCTTGAACGGGTTGCCCGACTTGGCCTTACCGGCCGTCTTGTCTGCCTTGCGCGAGGCCGATGGCCGATCGAGCGTGGCCACCGATCCGGTGTCTGCCGGAGCATCCGACGCGCGCACACGACGAGCAGACCGCTTGCCACTCGGTCGAGTGGCCGCGGCGGTTTCCTCGCCGTCTTCGCGAGTATCCCGCTCGTCGCTCACGTCGATCCTCTCTCGTCGCTGGCATTCAGGGCAGGGGCGACAGGACTTGAACCTGCAACCTGCGGTTTTGGAGACCGCTGCTCTGCCAATTGAGCTACGCCCCTTCGGTTGGACCAGCCTGAGCTGTAGTGCCCAACCACATTCGATATTCGGTTGTCTCCAGTGTCACACAACACGCGCGCCGCTTCCATGAGGATTAGACCCTCGGGAAGATCAGCGCGCAGCATCTCGTGACCCCAGAGTCCCGACTATACGTCACCGCGCGCGGTTATCGCCAATCCGGGGCACTCGACCAGGTCAGGACAACTGGACGGTTGCTGTGGCGCGGCCGAAGATCTTTTTGCCCGCCGACTTCGCCGTGATGGCGACGACCGCGGTGCGAGTCTCCGGATCGAGAGACTTCACCTTGCCCGTGTATTCGACCTCGGCCGGAACGTCGGAACCGACGTAGACCGGGCTGGTGAAGCGGACGTTGTATTCCTTCACCGCGCCCGGATCGCCCAGCCACGAGGTGACGAAACCGCCACCCAGACCCATCGTGAGCATGCCGTGCGCGACTACGTTGTCCAGGCCGACCAGCTTCACGACCTCGTCGCTCCAATGGATCGGGTTCGCGTCGCCGGACACGCCCGCGTAGTTGACCAGGTCACCGCGGGTGAGCCGCACCAGGCGCGCGGGCAGCTCGTCGCCCACCGACACGCTGTCGAAGGACAGGGCGTGCTCGCTGAACGTCGGGGCGGGCTGCCTGGTGATCGGGTCGGGGGTGATCTCGGTTCCGAGCTCGGACGGCGCGTGGTGGGCGGGCTCTTCCTCGCCGAGTCCGTGCATGAGCACATTGCGCACCGCGTCCGACATCCGTGGATCGATGTCACCGCCGCTGCGGCCGATCAGGGTGGTGTAGGTGGTGAGCACCAACTCGTCGTCCTGGGCGGTGACGATGTTCTTCGTCACGATGATGTCGCCGCCGAAGGCCTGGCGGAACGAATGCAGATACACATCACAGGTCAACTGGTCGCCCACCCGGATCGGGCGGTGGAATTCCAGGATCTGATCGGTCTGCATGATCTGGCTCAGGTCGTACCCGGTCACGATCTGCTCGAACAGTTTGCGCTGGGCGAGAATGCCGACCAGGGAGATGAATGTGAGCGGGGCGAGCAGGCCCTGATGGCCGTATTCGCGCGCGATGTCCTCTTCCCAGTGCACCGGGTGGTAGTCCTGCACGGCACGGGCGTATTCGCGCACCTTCTCGCGACCGACCTCGTAGTAGTCGTCGACGCGGTAGTGGTGGCCGACCATCGAGGCCGCGTGGGCGGCGGGATCGAAGGATTCGGCGGCTGCGGCGGCGTCCGCTTCGTGAGTTCCGGTGTTCACTGTCACAACGTGGACCTTACCCACCTGTGTGACAGCACCGACGTCGACCGGTGTAAAACGTGGCGCGTCCGGGTACTGTATCGGCTCCGAACACTGCGCGAACTTCCCCGGAAAAGCACAAAGGCCGGACTCTCGTCCGGCCTTCGGCAGATGATTCAGAAACTAGCGCGACTCGCGGTGCGCCCGGTGAGTTCCGCAGTTGGGGCAGAACTTCTTGAGCTCGAGGCGATCCGGGTCGTTACGCCGGTTCTTCTTGGTGATGTAGTTGCGGTGCTTGCACTCGTCGCAGGCCAAGGTGATCTTTGGCCGGACATCGGTGGACTTCGCGGCCACGATTTGCCTTCTTTCCGGTCTGGGCTGAGTTGAAATTGGTAGCGATGGCCGGACTTGAACCGGCGACACAACGATTATGAGTCGTTTGCTCTACCAACTGAGCTACACCGCCACGGCGGACTAATATCCCGATGATGCCGCGGTTAGCCGCTCACCACCGGCAATCCGGCGAGCCCCCTAACGGAATCGAACCGTTGACCTTTTCCTTACCATGGAAACGCTCTACCGACTGAGCTAAGGGGGCATGACTACGTGGCACAGAGTCTGTATCGGCAAGCCGATCAGCGTGACCCCGTGCTCCGGCGTCCTGAACGAGATTACACACTCCGCACCCACAGCGCCAAATCGGCAGCTCAAGGGCCGTTTTCACGGCACTGGAACCGGTCTTGGGCGGGTAGTTCTTATCGAGGCTACCCCGGATGCGCAGTGAGCCGGGTCCGCAAACCCAAAGAACCCCCGCCGATCTTCATGATCGACGGGGGTTCGAGGTGGCAGATGTAGGATTCGAACCTACGTAGGCATAAGCCGACGGATTTACAGTCCGCTCCCATTGGCCGCTCGGGCAATCTGCCGTGTGCGCCGTTTCCGGTGCGCTGAGCAGCTTACAACGTAGGTACCCGGACTATCAAAACGCCTGCACAGACCCCCTGCGAGCACCGGTAGTGCCCCCATGCGGGTACAACTGTCTCGTTGGCCGGTAGACCCCGGCCCCGGAGTTCGCCGGACCTTCACAGGACAGGAGCGCAGTGTGGCTGATTCGTCATTCGACGTCGTGAGCAAGGTCGATCGTCAGGAGGTCGACAACGCTCTGCACCAGGCGGAGAAGGAGCTGAACTCGCGCTACGACTTCAAGGGCACCGACGCCTCGATCGCCTGGTCGGGCGAGGAAGCCATCGTGCTGACCGCCAACGCCGAGGAGCGGGTGCAGGCGGCGCTCGACGTGTTCAAGGAGAAGCTGATCCGCCGCGATATCTCGCTCAAGGCGTTCGAGGCGGGCGAGGCGCAGCCGTCGGGAAAGGTGTTCAAGATTACCGGCACCCTGGTGCAGGGCATCGACACCGAGAAGGCGAAGAAGATCTCGAAGAAGATCCGCGACGAGGGCCCCAAGGGCGTGAAAGCGCAGATCCAGGGCGAGGAGCTGCGAGTGAGCAGCAAGAAGCGTGATGATCTGCAGGAAGTGATCTCGCTGCTCAAGGGCGAGGACTTCGGCATCGCCTTGCAGTTCGTCAATTACAGATAGCGGCTGGTGCCGCGGGGTTTTCGGCCCCGTGTGCCTCGGATCCGAGGGGCGATACTCCGCCTGCGGCGTTACGTCTCGCCCCTCGGATCCGAGGCGGCCGAAAACCCGGTCAGTGTCGGTGAGTACCGCCCGCCATTTCCTCCAAGCGCTTGATGCGTTCGTCCATCGGGGGGTGGGTGGAGTACCAGCGGGCCACGCGGTCGCCCGCGCGGAACGGGTTGGCGATCATCAGGTGCGATTCGCTGGTGATCTTGGGGTCCGGTGGGAGCGGGGCCACCTGAACGCCGCGTTCGATCTTGCGCAGGGCCGAGGCCAGGGCGAGGGGGTCGCCGGTGAGTTCGGCGCCGGACTGGTCGGCCTGGAACTCCCGTGATCGTGAGACCGCCATCTTGATCAGGCCCGCTGCGATCGGGCCGAGCAGTGAGACCAACAGCACGCCGATGATGTTCGGGCCGTTGCCGTCTCTGTTGCCGAACGAGCTCGCGAAGAACGCCATATTCGCCAGGCCGGTGATGACGGAGGCCATCGCGCCCGCCACCGACGAGATCAGGATGTCGCGGTTGTAGACGTGCGACAGCTCGTGGCCGAGCACGGCGCGCAGCTCGCGTTCATCAAGCAACTGCAAGATGCCGCTGGTACAGCAGACCGCGGCATGCCGGGGATTACGGCCGGTCGCGAACGCGTTGGGGGCGGCGGTGGGGCTGATGTAGAGCCGCGGCATGGGCTGTCGCGCCGTGGTCGCGAGCTCGCGCACGATCCGGTACATCACCGGCGCCTCGAGTTCGCTCACCGGTTGCGCGTGCATCGACTTCAAGGCCAGCTTATCGCTGTTGAAGTAGGCGTAGGCGTTCATGCCGACGGCGAGCACGATCGAGATGACGAGGATCGTGGGGCTGCGGAACATGGCCCCGATGGCGACGATCAACGCCGACATGCCGACCATCAGGGCGAAGGTCTTCATCCCGTTGGGCATGAATGAGCAACGCGAATCGAAGACCTTTAGTTCCGGCTAGCCGACGCGTTCGATGGTGTAGCGGACCAGTCGAGTGAGGGCGTCGTTGGCCGGGCCCGCGGGCAGCGCCGCGAGTTCGGCGTCGGCCAGGTCGGCGTACTCGGCGAGCTTTTCCTTGGCCAGCGCCATGCCGGGTGAGCGGCGCAGCAGTTCCAGGGCCTCATCGACCTCGGCGTCGGTTTCCAGCGGGCGGGCGAGCAGGGTGCGCAGGCGGTCGCCGTCGGCGCCGGTCTCGCGCAGGGCGTAGAGGACCGGCAGGGTGTGCACACCTTCGCGCAGGTCGGTGCCCGGCGTCTTGCCCGACTGCTCGGCCGAGGACGAGATGTCGATGATGTCGTCGGAGATCTGGAAGGCGGTGCCGACGGCGTCGCCGAGGCGGGCCAGGCGTTCGACGTGCTCCCCGTTCGCGCCGGAGAAGGTGCCACCGAAGCGGCCCGCGGCGGCGATGAGCGAACCGGTCTTCTCCCACACCACACGCAGGTAGTGCTCGACGGGATCCTGAGTTTGCTTGGCGCCCATGGTTTCCCGCATCTGGCCGGTGACCAGTTCGGCGAAGGTCTCGGCGATGATGCGGACCGCGTCGGGGCCGAGGGTGGAGGTCAGGCGCGAGGCGTGCGCGAACAGGTAGTCGCCCGCCAGGATCGCGATGTTGTTGCCCCAGCGCGAGTTGACGCTCTCCGCGCCGCGCCGCTGGGTCGCCTCGTCCATGACGTCGTCGTGATAGAGCGTGGCCAGGTGCACCAGCTCCACGACCGTGCCCGCGGTGACCAGCGCCGGGTCGGTCGGATTGGGGCCGAGCTGACCGGTGAGCACGGTGAACAGCGGCCGGAACCGCTTGCCGCCCGCCCTGGCCAGATGCAGGGCCGCCTCCTGGAGGAAATCCTCGCCGTCGGAGAGTTCGTCGACGAGCAGTTTCTCGACCGCTGCCAGCCCGTCGCGCACGGTGACGGCGAGTTCGGGATCGACGAGATCCACCCCGGCAACCACGGTGCTTTCGTCGCTCACAGCCGATGTGCTCATTATCTTCTCCCAGCGATGCGTCCGACCCCGACGGGTAGCAACCTAGCGTGTTCCGGCACGATGGCCGATGAACCCCGTCACACAGTGACTATTCCCGGTGTACCCGACACTCTCGCACAGCGGCCGAGGGTGCCAGTATTGAGCCATGGGTTCACCGGATCTCACCCCCGCCGACCACGCGCCGCTGCCCGCTACCGTCGAGGTACTGGTAGTCGGGGCAGGGCCTGCCGGTTCCGCGTCGGCGGCGTGGGCCGCGCGCGCCGGACGTGATGTGCTGCTGCTCGATTCGGCGGTTTTCCCGCGCGACAAGACCTGCGGCGACGGCCTGACCCCGCGCGCCACCGCCGAACTGGAACATCTGGGTCTCGGCGAATGGTTGCGCGCGCACACGGTGAACCATGGCCTGCGGATGGCCGGCTTCGGCAAGGAGGCGCTGCTGCCGTGGCCGGGCGGGTCGTTCCCGACCTACGGAAGTGCCGTTCCCCGAACCGAACTCGACGACAAACTGCGCGAAACCGCGATCAAATCCGGTGCGCGGATGGTCGACGGCGCGAAGGTCACCGAGGTGCTGCGCGAGGGCGAACGGGTCACCGGGGTGACGGTGCGCATCGGCGAGACCACCCATACGGTGCGCTGCCGGGTGCTGGTGGTGGCCGACGGCGTGCGCTCCCCCATCGGAAAACAGTTGGGCCGCACCTGGCATCGCCGATACGCCTACGGCACCGCCGCCCGCGCCTACATCAAGTCCGGCCGCAGCGACGACCAGTGGATCTCCTCGCACCTGGAACTGCGCAATGCCGCCGACGAACTGGTCCCCGGCTACGGCTGGATCTTCCCGCTCGGCAACGGTGAGGTGAACATCGGCGTCGGCTCGCTGGCCACCGAGGCCCGACCCTCGCACGTCGCGCTGAAACCGCTGCTCGAGCACTACACCCGGCTGCGCCGCGAGGAATGGGAACTCGAAGGCGAACTGCGCGCGGTGGCCTCGGCGCTGCTGCCGATGGGCGGCGCGGTCTCGAACGTGGCAGGCCGGAACTGGGTGCTGGTCGGTGACGCCGCGGGCTGTGTGAACCCGCTGAACGGCGAAGGCATCGACTACGGCTTGGAAGGCGGGCACATGCTCGCCGCCCTCCTCGACGAGCCCGACCTGACCGAGGTGTGGCCGCAACTGCTGCGCGACCACTACGGCCGCACATTCTCAGTGGCCCGCAGGCTCGCGGGCCTGGCCACCCAGCCGAAGATGGTCCCGCTGGGTGGCCCCCCGGTGATGCGCTCGAAGTACCTGCAGCGCACGGCAGTTCGTGTGATGGGCAACCTGGTCACCGACGAGGACCTCGACCTCACCGCCCGCGCCTGGCGCGCGGCGGGCCGAGCATCACTGCGCGCAGACGACCTCCCACCGTTCAGTTCCGCCTCCCCGCGTATTCGAGCCTGACTCAGGACCGGGGCTGATTTGCGTCGGCGGCTGCCGGTGCTGGCAGGGGCGGAGTCTGCTGTGGCTGGGGAGTTACCCATGTTCTTGCCTGATCAGATGGTGCCGCCGAAGCGGCGGTACCCCCGTGTCACAGCGTCGCAAACCAATTTTCGATGAATTTGCGTTCGCTGTTGAGGACTCGTTGGTGCAGCTGTTCGGCCAGGGGTTCGATGGCGCCGCCGACCAGCGGGACCTTCACCTTCACGGTGCCGACGACCTCGATTTCGCTGCCCTCGGCGGTGGGGCGCAGTTCGTAGGTGCCCGACATCTCGGTGGTGATGCCGCTGGTGTTGCCGGTGAAACTGCCCTTGGCGAGCTCGCCCTGCAGCGGCTGCCAGTTGTCGGTGCGCACCAGGACCAGGTCGCTCTTGAGCACCTTGCGCACGAGAGCCGGAACTTTGTCTTTACCTGGCGTTTCGGTCATCTTGATGGTGATCGAGTCGGGGCCGTCGGGATGGGTGAGTTCGATGGTCGCGGTCTCGGCGGCGGCGAAACGCGCCTGCCAGACCGCATCGTCGACGAGTGCCCGGTGAAGCTCTTCGACCGGGACGGTGTAGGGCACGGTGAAGCTGAATTTGCGGGACATAGCGGGAATGTTAGGGGAGCGACGGATGGGGCGTGGCCGCGCGGGGAGTTCCGGTGCGGAGGGTGACCGGTACTGTGTTCGGGGTGTTGGAAACCAGCCTGTCGGAGCGGCGGAACAAGCGCCTGCGGCGGGTTCGGGCGTGGGTGATCGGGGCGGCGGCCGTGGTCAGCGTGCTGATGGTGTTGCTGGTGCTCGCGGCCTGGCGCAACGACTTCGAGATCGAGCACAATCGCGGCGTGACCTCCGGTGAGGTGCTGTCCGCAGGCCGGTTGCGCTCGGCGGTGATCTACGTGACGCCCGACAGCGTGACCCACAATCCGAAGGTCGGCATCCTGTATCCGACGAATCTGACCGCTGGTCAGCGGATCAATGTGGAGTACTCCACGCGCGATCCCGACCTGGTCCGGGTGGCCGGCCGCGATGCGCGGGTGGCGATCATTCCGGCGGCATCGGTGATCTTCGTGGCCTGGGCGCTTGCCCTGCCGGTGCTGTGGATCGTGCGCCGCAAGCAGCACGAGTCGTAACTTCGTTTGCTGTTCGTCCCGGCTTCACGTCGGTGTGGGTGTGGCGCGCGGTGTGGCGGTCACCCTGAGAGTGTGCGCGTAGCCATCGTCTCGGAGTCTTTCCTGCCGAACATGAACGGCGTCGTCAACTCCGTGCTGCGGGTGTTGGACCACCTCGAGCAGCACGGTCACGACGCGATGATCGTGGCGCCCGATTCCCTGCGCGGCGCCCCACCTGCACCTCGTTTTCACGGCCGCTTCCCGGTGCACCGGGTGCCGGCGATGATGGTGCCGAAGGTGAGTTCGCTGCCGGTGGGTCTGCCGCAGCCGGGAATCACCGCCGCCATCGCCGCTTTCGATCCCGATGTGGTGCACCTGGCCTCGCCGTTTCTGCTCGGCGCGGGCGGGCTCGCGGCGGCGACGCGGTTGGATCTGCCGACGGTCGCGGTGTATCAGACCGATGTGGCCGGGTTCGCCAAGAGCTACGGGCTCGGGCTGGCCGCACGGGCCGCGTGGGCGTGGACGCGCCGGATCCACGAGGGCGCCACCCGCACGCTGGCGCCCTCGTCGGCGGCCGCGCACGACCTCGCCGAGCACGGGATCCCGCGAGTGCACCGCTGGGGCCGTGGGGTGGATATCGCCCGGTTCAACCCGGCCGCGCGCAGTGCCGAGTTGCGGGCGAGCTGGTTGGGGTCGAGTGATCGGCTGGTCGTGGGGTTCGTGGGCAGGCTCGCGCCGGAAAAGCACGTGGAGCGGCTGGCCGCGCTGGCCGGTGACCCGTCGATCCAGCTCGTCGTGGTGGGCGACGGACCGGAGCGGGCCCGGCTGCGCAGGTTGATGCCGGACGCGGTGTTCACCGGTGAGCTGGGTGGCAGCGAACTGGCCACGCACTACGCCAGCCTGGACGTGATGGTGCATCCCGGCGAGCACGAGACGTTCTGCCAGGGCGTGCAGGAAGCGCTGTCCTCCGGGGTGCCGGTGATCGGGCCCGATGCGGGCGGGCCGCGGGATCTGATCTCGCACTGCCGCAACGGGTATCTGCTGCCGGTCGACCGGTTCGCGGAACTGCTGCCGAGCGCGGTGTCGGCCCTGCGTGACGCGGGACAGCGCGGGTTGTTCGCGGCGGCGGCGCGCAAGTCGGTGCTGCACCGCACCTGGCCCGCGGTCTGCACCGAACTGATGGGCCACTACGCCGACGTCACCGGGATGCACCAGCGATTGCCCCGCACAGCCTGAGCGTACCTCCGCCTTCGCTCCGGCCGTGCGCGAAAGACTGACGAGCGCTGCGCGCCTGTGTTCACCAGGGTGGTGAAACCCACTCGCGCTATCGCGGCGAAAAAACTCTAAGCTCGGTTCGTGGCGACAACAGAGCAGCGAGAACCGATTCGGGCTTCGCTGGACAAGCAACCCCACGAGGTCGCGTCGATGTTCGACGGTGTGGCGAAGCGCTACGACCTCACCAATACGGTCATCTCCGGTGGCCAGGATCGGTACTGGCGGTGGGCGACACGACGTGCTCTCGGGCTGCGCCCCGGCGAGCGGGTCCTCGATCTGGCCGCGGGTACCGGCGTCTCGACCGTCGAGCTCGGCAAGTCCGGCGCCTGGTGCGTGGCGGCCGACTTCTCGCAGGGGATGTTGGGGGCGGGCCGGTTCCGGCAGGTGCCGATGGTGGCGGGCGATGCGATGGCACTGCCGTTCGCCGACGATTCGTTCGACGCGGTGACCATTTCGTTCGGGCTGCGCAATGTCGCCGATATCGATCTGGCGCTGCGCGAGATGCTGCGGGTGACCAAACCGGGTGGCCGGGTGGTGGTGTGTGAGTTCTCCACACCGGTGTTCGGGCCGTTCCGCACCGTGTACATGGAGTACCTGATGAAGGCGCTGCCCCGGGTGGCGCGCGCGGTGAGTTCCAACCCGGATGCGTACGTGTACCTGGCCGAGTCGATCCGCGCCTGGCCGAACCAGCGCAGGTTGGCCCGGCGGATCGCGGACGCCGGCTGGGACTCGGTGCAGTGGCGTGACCTCACCGGTGGCGTGGTGGCACTGCACCGCGGCTACAAACTGGGCTGAAACACCGTCGGTGGCCGGGGTGAGTCCGGTCACCCCGGCGCGTGCGCGATCACGTGCGCCCGACCCGGAATGCGCCCTGATCAGGGGCGATATTCGGGCCTTATCCTCACCGTCGAAATTTTGGCTTGTGAGGTCGATTGTCACCTGGACATAACGTTCGGTAAATCGAGCGCAACGACCAATGCGGATGATCGAGTCATGACAGGGGAAGCGGACGGCACGGACACTGTGCGTACACAGTGCTCGTACTGTGGCGTCGGCTGCGGCATAAGCGTCCAGACAAAGACTGATCAGTCTGGCGCGCGGTTGATCGCGAAGGTCAGCGGCGACAAGCTGCATCCGGCGAACGCGGGCAGGCTGTGCACCAAGGGCGCCACCCACGCGGAGATGATGGCCGCGCCCGGCCGGATGGACACGGCCTACCGGCGTCCCGAGCGTGGGCAGGTGCCTGTTCCGCTGCCGGTCGACGAGGCCGTGCACGAAACGGCCGCCCGCCTGCGCGCGATCCTCGATGAGCACGGCCCCGACGCGATCGCCCTCTACGTCTCCGGCCAGATGTCCCTCGAGGCCCAGTACCTGGCCACCAAGCTGGCGAAGGGCTACCTGCGAACCAAGCACATCGAAGCCAACTCGCGCCTGTGCATGGCCAGCGCGGGGACCGGCTACAAGCAGTCGCTCGGCGCCGACGGGCCGCCTGGTTCCTACGACGACTTCGAACACGCCGACCTGTTCCTGGTCAGCGGCGCGAACATGGCCGACTGCCACCCGATCCTGTATCTGCGCATGGCCGACCGACTCAAGGCCGGCGCCAAGCTGATCGTTGTCGACCCACGCCGCACCGATACCGCCGCCCGCGCCGACCTGTTCCTGCAGATCGCACCGGGAACCGACCTCGCCCTGCTCAACGGGCTGCTGCATCTGCTCGTCGCCGACGGTGCGATCGACACCGCGTTCATCGCCGAGCACACCGAGGGCTGGGACGCGATGCCCGAGTTCCTCGCCGACTACCCGCCTGCCCGCGTCGCCGAACTGACCGGGCTGGCCGAAGTCGATATCCGCACCGCGGCCACGATGATCGCCGAGGCGGGCGAGTGGATGTCGCTGTGGACGATGGGGCTCAACCAGTCCACGCACGGCACCTGGAACACCAATGCCCTGGTGAACCTGCACCTGGCGACCGGCACCATCTGCAGGCCCGGCAGCGGGCCCTTCTCGCTCACCGGCCAGCCCAATGCCATGGGTGGTCGCGAGATGGGCTACATGGGGCCCGGTCTGCCCGGCCAGCGCAGCCTGCTCTCCCCCGCCGATCGCACCTTCGTCGAAACCGCATGGGATCTGCCAGAGGGCACGCTGCGTACCGAGGCAGGCCCCGGCACCATCGACATGTTCCGCGGGTTGGCCGACGGTGAGATCAAGGCCGCGTGGATCATCTGCACCAACCCCGTTGCCACCGTGGCCAATCGCAAGACCGTGATCGCGGGTCTCGAGGCTGCCGAGTTCGTGGTGGTGCAGGACGCCTACGCCGAGACCGCCACCAACGCCTACGCCGATCTGCTGCTGCCCGCCGCGCTGTGGGCCGAAACCGATGCGGTGATGGTGAATTCGGAGCGCAACGTCACCCTGCTGCAGCAGTCGGTCGACCCGATCGGTGAGGCGCGCCCGGACTGGTTGCTGATCGCCCAGGTCGCCACCGCGATGGGTTTTACCGGCTTCGAATTCGCCTCCAGTGCTGAGGTTTTCGCCGAACTGCAGCAGTTCACGAATCCGGCCACCGGCTATGACCTGAGTGGCATGAGCTACGAGCGGCTCGCGGATGGCCCGATGCAGTGGCCGTGCAATGACGCCGACACACCGCGCAACCCGATCCGCTATCTCAACGACGGAACCCACCAGCCACTGCACGTGGCGGCCGACGGCACCACTCCGCGCCTGGCGTTCGCCACCCCGAGCAGGCGCGCGGTGTTCTTCCCACGCCCGCACCTGCCCGCCGCCGAACTGCCCGACGACGACTACCCGTTCCTGCTCAATACCGGTCGGCTGCAACATCAGTGGCACACCATGACCAAGACCGGCAAGGTCGCCAAACTGACCAAGCTGAACGGAGCACCGTTCGTCGAAGTGCATCCCACCGACGCCGAGCGACTCGACCTGAAGCCGGGCGATCAGCTCGAGATCGCCTCGCGCCGGGGACGTGCTGTGTTGCCGGTGCTGATCAGCGACCGGGTGCGACCTGGTGATTGTTTTGCTCCTTTCCACTGGAATGACGAACAGGGCGAATATCTGACGATCAACGCGGTCACCAATGACGCGGTGGATCCGGCCTCGCTGCAGCCGGAGTTCAAGGCGTGCGCGGTGGCGCTGCGCCGGGTCGGCCCCGCCGCCACCCCTGAGCAGACGCCGTCCCAACCCGCACAGCTGCCGGCGCAACCTGCCGCGCATCCCCTGGCCGGGATCCTCGGCCTCGACGCCGGTACCTCGCCCACGCTCAGCGAGACCGAGCGCATCTACCTCGGCGGCTACCTCGCCGCCCTCCAATCGCTGCCGGTGACCGGGCAGCCGGTGCTGCCGGTGAGCGCGCCGCTGTCGACACAGTCCCGACTGTGGGTCGACGGCCTGCTGGCAGGCATGTACTCCCGCAATACCGACGCCGCCGCTGAACCCACCGACAGCCCGGTCCCCCACCCGATCACCGTCCTGTGGGCCTCCCAGACCGGCAATGCCGAGGAACTCGCCGCAACCGTCGCCGCTCGGCTCGCCGACGCAGGCCTCACGCCCTCGCTACTCGACATGGATTCGTGCGAGCTGACCTCGATCACCGGTGACGTCCTCATCGTGACCAGTACCTTCGGTGACGGTGGCCCCCCGGACAACGGTGCCGACTTCTGGACCAGACTCGAAGACAGCATCATTCGGCTCAACGGTGTTCGCTACGCGGTGTTCGCACTCGGTGACTCCTCCTATGACGACTTCTGTGGCCACGGCCGCAAGCTCGACACTTTGTTCGCCGAACGGGGCGCGAAACGACTGCTGCCGCGGGTGGACAGCGAACCCGATTTCGCCGACACCGCCGAACAGTGGCTCGACGATGTCCTGGTCGCGATCACCAGCGGACCCCCCGATGCCTCCCCTGGCGATGCGCAGGGTCGCAACGGCTCGCCGGGCGACTTCCCGCTCGGCGGCACCGCTTCGCCGGATGGTGCTCGACGTGGTCGAGATAGGGCGCCGACGAGCACTTCACCGGGCGGCACCTTGGCTGGCGTCTCGAACGGCTCCTTCCCTGATAGTGGTGTCCTACATACGAATTCGGCTCGCCCGATGCCATCGCCCGTCGGCCGCGGTGGCGCTACCGTGCTCGACCGCCGGCTCGCGCCCGCCCGTGTCCAGCGGGCCGCCTCCGCGCCGTTCACCCGCCAGTCCCCCGTCCGAGCCACCCTCATGCGCAACGAGATCCTGAGTGCGCCGGGTTCGCCGAAAGAGGTGCGACGCTTCGGTTTCGACCTCCACGATCTCGAGGCCGGCTACGAGGTAGGCGATTCGCTGGGCGTGCTGCCCGCCAACTGCCCCGACCTGGTCGACGAATGGCTCGCCTGCACCGGCCTCGACGGTCGGCGCATGATCGAAGTCGACGACCGAGAACTCACGCTCACCGATGCCCTGCGCACGCATTTCGACATCACCAAGGTGAGCCAGGATCTGCTCGGCTTCATCGGCGAGCGCAATCCACACCCGCAGTTGGCCAAGCTGCTGCGCCGCGACAACCGCAACGAGCTCGCCTCCTATCTCTGGGACCGTCAGGCCGTCGATGTGCTGCGTGATTTCCCGGTGCGCACCGATCTCGTCGACTGGCTCGCTGCCCTGAAAAAGCTGCAGCCACGCCAGTATTCGATCTCGTCGAGCCCGTTGACCACTCCGGACGAGGTGCAGCTGACGGTCGGTGTCGTCCGCTACGGCGACCCGGTGGGCACGTCCTCGCGACGCGGTGGGGTGTGCTCGACGTTCCTGGCCGACCGTGGCACCACCGAGGTGCCGATCTTCCTGCAGCGGGCACCGCACTTCCGCCCGCCGCTGGACCCGAATGCCCCGATGATCATGGTGGGCCCGGGCACGGGTATCGCTCCTTTCCGCGGTTTCCTGCACGAGCGGCGGGCCATCGGCGCGACCGGCCGCAACTGGTTGTTCTTCGGCGACCAGCACGCCGCCCAGAACTTCTACTACCGCACCGAGCTCGAGGACATGTTCCGCTCCGGCTTCCTCACCCGCCTGGACCTGGCCTTCTCCCGCGATCAGCGCGAGCGGGTCTATGTCCAGCACCGCATGATCGAGCACGGCGCCGAGCTGTGGTCGTGGCTGCGCGACGGCGGCCACTTCTACGTCTGCGGCGACGCCGCCCGGATGGCCAAGGATGTGGACGACACCCTGCTGCGGATCGCCCAGATACACGGAAAGCTGGACGAGGCGGGCGCGCTGGCCTTCAAGAAGCAGCTCGTGGCCGAGAAACGGTACGTGCGCGACGTGTACTGATCAGGCCGCGTGGATCGCCGGAGGGTTGAGCCGGGCGAAGTCGGGCAGCCGGTGGTACGGGTAGTAGGGGTACGGGGGCGTGGTCACGCTCGCGGCGTCGAGGGCGGCCAGGTGTTCGGGGTCGAGTTGCCAGCCGACGGCGCCGAGGTTCTGGCGTAACTGTTCCTCGTTGCGGGCGCCGATCAACACGGTGGCAACGGTCGGCCGAGTGAGCAGCCAATTCAGGGAGATCTGTGGGACGCTGCGACCGGTTTCCGCGGCGATCCGATCGAGCACGTCGACGATGTCGTAGAGGCGTTCGTCATCGACGGGCGGACCGGCCTGCGCTGTCTCGTGTAGTCGGCTGCCTGCCGGAAGTGGTTGTCCGCGACGGATTTTGCCGGTGAGCCTGCCCCAACCGAGCGGGCTCCAGATGATGGAGCCGACACCCTGGTCGGCACCGAGCGGCATCAGTTCCCATTCGTAGTCGCGACCGACCAGTGAGTAGTAGACCTGGTGCGCCACCGGCTTTTCCAGGCCGAGCGCCTCGGCGGTGGCGAGTGTTTTCATCAGCTCCCAGCCCGCGAAGTTGGAGACGCCGAGGTAGCGAATCTTGCCTGCCCGCACGAGATCGTCCAGGGCCGAGAGGGTTTCCGCCAGTGGAGTGCCCGCATCGAAGGCGTGCAATTGGAACAGGTCGAGGTAGTCGGTGCCGAGACGCCGCAGCGAGGCGTCGACAGCGCGGATGAGCCTGGCGCGACCCGAACCTGCCTCGTGCGGGCCGGGGCCGGTGGGCAGCGCCGATTTGGTGGACAGCAGTACCTGCTCGCGCCTGCCCTTGATCGCCGCGCCGAGAACCTCCTCCGACGCACCGTCGGAATAGACATCGGCCGTGTCGAACAGGGTGACGCCGGCCTCCAGGCTGATGTCGATCAAGCGCCTGGCCTGCGCGGCATCGGTATCACCCCACGCGCTGAACAGGGCACCACGGCCACCGAACGTGCCTGCGCCAAAGCCGAGTGCCGGAACGAGAAGACCAGAAGCGCCGAGCCGACGGTATTCCATGAGAGCTCCTAAGGGGTCTATAGTTTCGTTAACGCGACCGACAGTACACCCGATCCGCACTAAATGAAACAGGAGTTCCGTTATGGATCACGACATCGCCTGGCCCGGGTCTGTTCGCCCTGGTGGACGCACCGCCAGGGTGCGCGAGTCCGTCCTGGAAGTGGCAGGCGATCTGCTCGCGGACCGCGGATTCGCCCACCTCGACCTGACCGAGGTCGCCACCGGCGCCGGGGTCGGCAAGACCACCGTCTACCGCCGCTGGCGCACCCCCGCGGGACTGGTCGCCGATCTGCTCGTCGAGATGGCCGAGCAGTCACTACCGCGCGCCGACACGGGCTCGCTGCTCGATGACCTGACCGCAAACGCCCGGCTAGTCGCCAAGACCCTCGCCGACGGTCGCCAGAGCAATCTCTTCCGTGCCGTCATCGCCGCCGCCACCTGCGACGATGTCACCGCAGCAGCGCTGCACAGTTTCTACGACACCCGGCTCAACGAATGGGCGCCGTGCGTCGAAGAGGCGGTGATCCGCGGCGAGGCACCCGTCGGCACCGACCCGCGTGCTGTTCTGTCCGCCGTCTCCGCCCCGCTCTACTACCGATTGCTGGCCAGCGGCGACCCGATCGATCAGGACATCGCCGACCGCTCGGCCGAGGCCACCACGGTCGCCGCCGCCGCCGGAGTTTTCGTCACTACTTAGGCGACAGCCGACGAACGCCAGGCGGGGTCGCGTCCGGTGAGCCCGAGCAGACGGTCGAATTCGGGTGCGTCGGCCGGGATCTCGACGATCGGGCCGAACAGGCCGGGTGTACCCGCGGGATCGGTCTCACGCAGGAATTCGTGCAGGATCGCCAGGTCGGTGGGGTCGACCCGCAGCTTCTGTCCGGTGGCGACGGCGAGATCCCAACCGTGGATGACGATCTCGTCGAGCGCGACGATCGCCATGATGGCGGCAGGCATCTCCACACCACCGGCTTCGGTATCGCCGTCCCATGCCTGCGGTTCCCGCCAGGCTGCCGTCAACGTTTCGAGCTGCGCGGCGATGCCGGTGCGCCAGTCGGCGGGCAGCGTCATGTCGGCACCGCTGGACGGCGGCGCCGAGTTGCCGACCGCTTCCTTCGTAGCGGCCTGCCGGAAAGCCTCGGTCAGCCCCACGACGTGACCGAGCAGATCGCGCACGGTGGACTCACCCGACGGTGTGGGGTCGCCGAGCTGGTTGTCGGAGATGCCGTCGACGATCGCGGCAAGCGAGCGGGCGGCGGGTTCGAAATCGAACTGCGGTTCCATGAGCGACTCCTCATCGATGACAGGCGGGTGCACTCATGATGACGACACCGTGGCCCGAAACTCATCGGTTGCGGGTTGCCGCGCGGACCGGATCGGCGCACCCTGGACAGCGCAGGCCCGATCAGCGACACATCAGGTCCGAGGCAACCACGTCCGAGGCAACGACGACGAACAGGAGCACCGATGATCGACTACGAAGCCGCTCGCCCGCTGGACGAGGTCCCCGAGGCCGATCGCATCGAGCAGGAACAGTCCGCCTTCCGCGACGGCGACCCCGATGACCCGGCCTACCTCGACGCCGCCGACTACACCGATGAGATGGCGGCCAATATCACCCGCGACGCCGACACCGCCAACCCGGCCGACGTGATCGAACAGACCATCCCGGTCCCGCTCGACGACGGCGAGGGTTTCATCGTCGCCGAGGAAACCTGACCGGCACCAAAGCGACAGCGCTCCTCGACCGCGCACGGCCAGAACGAAGGCGGAGATACGCCTGACCAGCACTGACGCGGCAGCGTCCTCAGCCACGCACGGCCGGAGCGGAGGCGGAGGCGGAGGCGGAGGTACGCCTAACCGGCGATCTTGGCGCGCAAGGTGGCGTGTAGTTCGCGCAGGCTGGAGCGCTCGGTCGCGACTTCTAGGACGCGCAGGCCGTGTGCGTCGGCGGCCAGTTCCACGGCCAGTTCACCGGGGTCGACCTGGCGGTGCGGGATGCGGTAGGCGGCGCACAGCGCGGCCAGATCCATGCCGTGCGGTGTGCCGAACACCCGCTCGAATACGCCCGCGTACTGCGGATCGCCCTGTTCGAGCAGCTCGAAGATGCCGCCGCCGTCGTCATTGGCGACAACGATCGTGAGGTTGTCGGGGCGCGGTTCGCCACGGCCGATCAGCAGACCGGACGCGTCGTGCAGGAAGGTCAGGTCGCCCATCAGCGCCACGGTGCGGCCCGGGTGCGCGAGGGCGGCGCCGACCGCACCGGAGACCGTGCCGTCGATTCCGGCGACACCGCGGTTGGACAGCACCCGGATGCCGGGGCGCGGATGCGAGACCAGCGCCGCGTCGCGCACCGGGTTCGACGCGCCGAGCAGCAGTTGATCGCCCTCGCGCAGCGCGTCCATCACCACCGCCGCCACGTGCAGGCCGGTCGCCTTCGGGTGGATGTCGAGCTCGTCACGCACCACTGATTCGGCCTGGCGGTTCAGTTCCGAGCAGCGAGCCAGCCAGTCGGGCCGGGGCGCGCCCGTGGTCACCGCGCGGGTGCCGGTGCCGACGACATTGCCGGAGACATCGGGCCAGCGCGGGCCGGTGGTGAGCGCGAACACGGTGACATTCGGATCGGCCAGCACCCGCGAGACCTGCCGGTGCAGGGTGGGACGTCCGGTGATGATCGCCTGGGTCGGCTTCAGCAGGGCCAGCGCGAGCGGGTGCAGGGCGGGCCCGTGCATCGGCGCGGTCGGCTCGGCGACTGTCGGCAGTGCGGCGAGTTCGGGCAGCAGACGCGCGCCGTGGCCGGAGATGACGACGGTGTCGGGCGTGAGATCGATGTCGAGGGGCACATCGAGCGTGGCGTACTGGGTTGCCGTCCACGGCTTGTCACCCTCGCGGCCCGCGGGCAGCGGATCGTCGGACAGTTCGGGGACCAGCGGTTCACGCAGCGGGATGTCGAACTGCACCGGGCCCGCGTTGCCGGACCGGGTTCCGCGCGCGGCGGCGAGCACCCGGCACACCGTCGAACGCCAGACGCTGTTCTGGCGCGGATAGGCCGACTCCCCCGCTTCGCCTTCGGCCAGCCCGAGGCTGATCGTGGCGCGCACCTGCGAACCGAACAGTCCGAGCTGTTCGACGGTTTGATTGGCGCCGGTGCCCAGCATCTCGTAGGGCCGGTTCGCGCTGACGACGATCAGCGGCACCCGCGCATAGTTGGCCTCCAGCACAGCCGGACCCAGGTTCGCGACCGCGGTGCCGGAGGTCATCACAACCGGGACCGGCAACCCCGACGACACCGCGAGCCCGATCGCCAGAAATCCCGCGGTGCGCTCGTCGACGCGCATGTGCAGCCGCAACTGCCCGGCCGCATCCGCCGCCTGCAGCGCGAACGCCAGTGGCGCGTTGCGCGATCCGGGGCACAGCACCACCTCGCGGACGCCGCCGCGGACGAGCTCGTCGACGACCACTCGTGCCTGCGCAGTAGACGGATTCACAATCACAGCCTGTCAGACCAGCGGGCACCCGTCTGCCCCCGGCCCGCGTTGCCTGCGTCACGGACCTGGCCGACGCGCACCGACGACCATTTGCCGGACGGCTCGCGGACAGGTACGGACAATACGCCGCAATTCTCGCGCGACCGATATTCATCAAATCGCAAAGAGAATAACTGTGGAAAGAAATACGGCGGCGAGCCCGCTGGCCCACCGCCGTATTTATACCGACCCGATAAAGGGCTGGTCGAACGATTGTTCAGCTCACTCCGCAGGCGCGGTGAGGTCCTTGATGCCCGTGACCGACTCGATGATGTTGAGGACGGCCGAGGTGGCGCTGTCGGCGGCGGAGCTGCCCGACTCGAGCACGCCCGAACCAGCGGACGAGCCGGTCAGCACGTCAGCCGAGCCCGAGGAGGCCTCGGCGGAACCGGTCTCGGCGTTCGCCATGGCGGCGGGACCGAAGAACATGACTGCGGCGGCAGCGGCGGCACCGGTGGCGGCGAGGGTCTTACGAGAGATCATGTGAACGAATTTCCTTTCGACCTGTGCAGTGCGTGTCAGCAATTCAATTATTCGAATCGCTTGATTGGCAACGTAGCCGATACCGCGGGGCTGTTGTCAATATCTCGCACGGCTCGCGAACATCTGCCGAATTACCGGCAACCCGGAATTTTCCCCGCGTTAACCGTGGCGGTTACGTTTCTCACACCACCGGTCACAGAATTGGTCGCTGACCGCCGAGCCGGAGTGACAGAGGCCACCGCATCCCCCACTTACGTGAGCGTGGTCACCCGACTGTGCCGAAAGAGCGCCCCCGGACGACGACTCCTTGCCGTGGCGCCCAGCTCGCACACACTCGTCGATGCAAGTCCAGCAATCGATTCGCTATCGGTGTAGCAATTGATCTTGAAGGCTTGCGGTCAGGACAGACGAAAAAGGCGGTGGCGAACCGAAATTCGCCACCGCCTTCAATTCTCTTGCCGCCAGGTATTACTCGGCAGGAGCGTTCAGATCCTTCACGCCGAGCAGGATGTCGATGATGTTGACACCGGTGCCGGTCATGTTGTTCAGGGCCGAGCTGCCTGTGTCGAGAATGCCGACACCGTCGCTGAGCGCGGCGGAACCGGTGGCGAGGCCACCGAGCGCGGCGGAACCGGCGCCGAGGGCAGCCGAACCGGTGCCGGCAGCGGCGGGGGCCGCGACGGCGGCGGAACCGGTGCCACCAGCGGCAGCAGCACCGAGAGCAGCGGAGCCGGTGGCGCCGAGAGCGGCCGAACCTGCGGACGAGCCGGCGAAGGCGTTAGCGGCGGCGGCCGGGCCGGCCACGGCGATCGCAATGGCACCAGCGACGACGAGAGACTTGCGAATCATGAGAGTTCCTTCCAGGCCCGCCGCAGGGCTGTAATGCAATGTGGCGGAATGCAATATGACCGATCCGAATGACCGCTCCGATCTGCGGACAAGCCAAAAGCTAATCGATGCAGGTACCAGTATTCCAATCCGTTACACGTGTTGATAATCACTGTGAACGGCGTGATTCCCGGGTATTTACGGCACGTTAACTCACCGATTCATCAGTACGCATCCGACTATTCGAAAATCCCGCTATCACCGGGCGATATCTCTGGCAAACCCGCAGCGAGCGTCGCCGGGAGACGGGCCGGGAAGGTTACGAATGTTAAACGTCAATGTGTGACATGTGACACCGCAGAACGGCAGTCAGCGATCAGCGATACGCGACCAGAAGCACTACAGGCCGCACACCCGACTCGGTGTGCGGCCTGTAGAACGTCCACTCACGACTCGGCGGTGAGCCCGAACCCGGACTCACCGCCGAAACGCGAAACAATCAGCCTGCGTGCTTCTGCACCAGGTCGCCCACGCGGGGCAGCGCTTCGATGACGTGCTTCTTGGCCGAGCCACGCATCGAGGAGTACACCTTCTTCAGCGCCGGCCGGGTGGACGACTCGGCGCGGGCGTCGGTGACGGCCAGCAGCGACTCGGCGACCTCGTCGGACTTCGCCGCGAGCAGATCGGCGAAGGTGCCGCTGCCGGAGGTGGTGAATTCGGCCCAGTACGGCTGGAGCTGATCGAGCAGTTTCGGCGCCAGCGAGGCGAGGCCGTCGGGAACGATGGTCGGGCTGATCTTCTTGACCGCCGCGTACCCACCCTTCACGGCCAGGCCCGACGCACCGCCCTTGTCCGAGACCTCGGCGTCGAGAACCTCGACGGCATCAGCAAGGAAAGCCGGACGCTTGGCGTCGTCGAGCAGGGATTCAGACAGTGCTGCAACCACTTTCAGGTTCCTCCGGATCGGTTCGATGTACGAGCAGGCGCAACTATACGCATCGAGGCTTGCACGCACGCGGCGACTGCTCGAGCTGCGGTGTTACGACCTCGTACCGCGTTGTCGGACCATAGGGCAATAATCGTGTTCGTGACTTTCGATCCGAAGCTGTGGCAGACCGTCCCTGGGTTCGAGGACCTGACCGACATCACCTATCACCGGCATATCGAGCAGGGCACGGTGCGGGTGGCGTTCGACCGTCCCGAGGTGCGCAACGCGTTCCGCCCGCACACCGTCGACGAGCTGTACCGCGCGCTCGACCACGCACGGATGACGCCCGATGTGGGCGCGGTGCTGCTCACCGGCAACGGTCCGAGTGAAAAGGACGGTGGCTGGGCGTTCTGTTCTGGTGGCGACCAGCGCATTCGCGGTCGCAACGGGTATCAGTACGCCGACGGCGAGACCGCCGACACCGTCGACGCGGCGCGCGCGGGTCGGCTGCACATCCTCGAGGTGCAGCGGCTGATCCGCTTCATGCCCAAGGTGGTGATCGCGCTGGTCAACGGCTGGGCCGCGGGCGGCGGGCACAGTCTGCACGTGGTCTGCGATCTGACGCTGGCCTCGCGCGAGCACGCGAAGTTCAAGCAGACCGATGCCGATGTGGGCTCGTTCGACGGTGGTTACGGCAGCGCCTACCTGGCGAAAATGGTGGGCCAGAAGTTCGCCCGCGAGATCTTCTTCCTCGGCAGGCCCTACACGGCCGAGGAGATGCACCAGATGGGTGCGGTGAACAAGGTCGTCGACCATGACGAGCTGGAGAACGTCGCGCTCGAGTGGACCGCCGATATCAACGGCAAATCGCCGCAGGCGCAGCGCATGCTGAAGTACGCGTTCAACCTGCTCGACGACGGCCTGGTCGGCCAGCAACTGTTCGCGGGCGAGGCGACCCGCATGGCGTACATGACCGACGAAGCGGTCGAGGGCCGGGACTCGTTCCTGGAGAAGCGCAAGCCCGATTGGACGCCGTACCCCTGGTACTTCTGATCCAGCCCCTGGTACTTCTGAGAACGGACACCCCCATGGAAATTCTCAACAGCCGGATCATCCTGCGCCCCAGCGATTACGAAAGCACGCTGGCGTTCTACCGCGACGACCTCGGCCTGGCGATCGCGCGGGAATACCCGGGCGGCACGGTGTTCTTCGCCGGACAGTCGCTGGTCGAGGTCGCCGCGCACGGTGGCAGCGGGCAGTCCGGCAGCTTCGACGGCGCGATCTGGTTGCAGGTGCGCGATGTCGACGACGCGGCGGCGGAGCTGGCGCTGAAGGGAATTCAGCTCGAGCGCCCACCGATGCTCGAACCATGGGGTCTGTGGGAGATGTGGGTGCGCGATCCCGACGGGGTGGCGATCGTGCTTGTGCAGGTTCCCGCCGAACATCCGATCCGCCGGGATCCGCGCTGGTCAGCGGAGTGAGCGGGTGGTGTCAGCGGGCGAGCCGAGTTGCCGATGCGGCCGGGGCCGCGCACGATAACTGCGAGCAAGCGACCGACCACCGACGTTTGGACCGCAGCGCGCGTTGTGTCCGTCTACTGAATCGCAGTCGCTATGTCTGGCATATCCCACCCGTTTCCCGGCAAACCGACCCGTTGGCCGGGTCTTGTCGGTCGCATGACACGATCGAAGCCGTGAGGGCGCACAACTGGCAGTATCCGGAGGTGGTGGCCATGAGTGAGCGCAGCGAGCGAATCATGTGCCAGCGTGCAATGCACACGCCGCAGCCGAGCGCCAGCGAGGCGGAGGCGTGAGCAAAACCCTGCGGACGCTGCAGATGCCTACCGGTTCCGGGGTCAGCGAAGTAATGCCCCACCTGCGTCAAGCTCTCGACGGCAGCGGTCCGGCGTGGTTGCCGATCCCGACCACCGATCGTCGCGAGGCGCGCAGGCTCTCCGACGCGCTCAAGCCGGGCGATCCGATCGATGACGATGTCGCACTCGTGGTGACGACGTCGGGCACCACCGGTATCCCGAAGGGCGCGCTGCTGGGCTCAGAAGCCTTGCGGGCCAGCGGCAATGCCACCCACGAACGACTCGGCGGGCCCGGCAGCTGGCTGCTGGCGCTGCCGACCCATCACATCGCGGGTATCCAGGTGTTGCTGCGCAGCATTCTCGCCGGGACCGAGCCGACCGTCCTCGACGTGTCGGGTGGGTTCCTGCCCGAAGCGCTGGCCGGTGCCGTCGGCGCGATGCGTGGGCCGCGTCGCTATACCGCCCTGGTGCCGACGCAGCTGATCAAGTCGCTGGATTCGCCGGTGGCGTCCAAGGCGCTGGCCGAACTCGACGGTGTGCTCGTCGGCGGTGCCGCCACGCCCGCGCCCGTGCTCGAACGCGCACAGGACGCGGGGATCACCGTGGTGCGAACGTACGGGATGAGCGAGACCTGCGGTGGCTGCGTCTACGACGGCGTGCCACTCGAAGGCACCAAGATCCGAATCGAAGACGGCCGCGTGATCATCGGCGGCGCGATGGTGGCGCGCGGCTACCGCAATCTGCCCGATCACCCGGCCTTCGCCGAGCCCGGCTGGTTCCGAACCGAGGACGCGGGCACGTTCGACGACGGTGTGCTCTCGATCTCGGGCCGTCTCGACGAGGCGATCATGACCGGCGGGCTGCTCGTGATTCCGCAGGTGGTGGAGGCTGTGCTGGCCAACCATCCCGGTATCCGCGAATGCATCGTGCTCGGGCTGCCCGACGAGCGGCTCGGTCAGCGGGTCGCGGTCGCGATCGTGCCCGCGGTGGGTGCCGCGCCGACACTCGACGACGTGCGCGCACATGTGGTGGCCGAACTCGACTCGATCGCCGCACCGCGCGAACTGGCCCTCCTCGACGAGATCCCCCTGCGCGGCCCCGGAAAACCCGACCGCACCGCGATCCGAAAGCTCCTCCTGGCGGAGTAATTGGCGCGCTGGCGCGCGCGTGTTCTCGGCCCCAAGGCCTAGAACGGGAAAAGACATCCCGGTGCAAGGGCCGCCGACAGTGCGGTGCAAGGGCCGTGCAAGTCGGGGTGGGCACCGTAGTGCTCATGACTTACACACCCACTTCATCCCTCGCCGTCGAGGCGGACGGGCTGGTCAAGGTGTTCGGCAAGCAGCGCGCGGTCGACGGGGTGAGCCTGGCGGTGCCGCGCGGTGCCGTGTACGGGGTGCTCGGGCCGAACGGCGCGGGCAAGACCACGACCATCAAGATGCTGGCGACCCTGCTCCGTCCCGACGGCGGTAGCGCCCGGATCTTCGGCCGCGACGTCGTGGCCGAACCGAACGCGGTGCGCTCGCTGATCGGTGTGACCGGGCAGTACGCCTCGGTCGACGAGATGCTGAGCGCCACCGAAAACCTGATCATCTTCGCCCGACTGCTCGGTCTGAGCCGCCGCGACGCCCGTCGCAAGGCCGTCGAACTGCTCGAGGAGTTCGACCTCACCGAGGCCGCGAACAAACCGCTGAAGAACTTCTCCGGCGGCATGCGCAGGCGCCTCGACCTCGCCGCCAGCCTCATCTCCACCCCGCCGCTGCTGTTCCTCGACGAACCGACCACCGGCCTCGATCCGCGCACGCGCGCCCAGATGTGGGACACCATCCGCAGGCTGGTCCGCGAAGGCGCGACGGTGCTGCTCACCACCCAGTACCTCGACGAGGCCGACCAGCTGGCCGACCGGATCGCGGTGATCGACCACGGCAAGGTGATCGCCGACGGCACCGCCGACGAGCTCAAGGCCTCCATCGGCGGCGCCTCGGTCCACCTGACCCTGGTCGATCCCGCACAACTCGACGAAGCCCGGCGCATCGTCGGCGACTTCCTCGACGTGGGCGCGCAGATCAGCCCCGAAGCGGGCAGGCTCACCGCACCGCTGCCCGACCCGAATCTCACCGCCGACCTGCTGATCCGGTTGCGCGACTGGGAGATCGGGATCGCCGAGATCGCCGTCAGCAAGCCGACGCTCGACGAAGTCTTCCTCACCATCACCGGCCACCCGGCCGACGACACCGAACGGAGCGCGGCATGACCGCTGTACTCACCGCTCCCCCGCAATCCGACGATCTCCCCCAGGCAAGCGACCGAATCAGCCTGCGCGACACCGTCTCCACTTCATTCACGATGGCCTATCGCGGCCTGCTGAAGATCAAACACAATCCCGAACAGCTCTTCGACGTGACCATCCAGCCGATCCTGTTCACCGCGCTGTTCACCTACATTTTCGGCGGCGCGATCTCGGGCGGCGTGACCGATTACCTGCCGGTGATCATCCCGGGCATCCTCGTGCAAACCGTGGTGCTGACGTCAGTGGTCACAGGCACTCAGTTGCGCGAGGACATGGACAAGGGCGTCTTCGACCGTTTCAAATCCCTGCCCATCGCCCGGATCTCGGCACTGGCGGGCGCACTGCTCGCCGACATGGTCCGCTACGGCATCGCCTCGACGCTGACCGTGCTGGTCGGACTGGCACTGGGCTACCGCCCTGGTGGCGGGCTGGTGGGTGTGGTCGCGGCCTGCCTGGTGGTCGTGGTGTGCTCGTTCGCGGTCAGCTGGATCTGGGCGCTGGTCGGCGTCACCGGTAAGAGTGCCGCGTCGGTGCAGGGCATCTCGATGATGGTGATGTTCCCGCTCACGTTCATGTCCGGCGCGTTCGCCCCGGTGAGCACCATGCCGGGCTGGATGCAGGGGCTCAACCACGTCAACCCGGTCTACTACATGGTCAACACCTGTCGAGAACTGATGAACTCCAACAGTTACGGCACCGATCTCGTGTGGTCGCTGGTCGGGTCGCTCGTGGTGATCGCGATCTTCGCGCCACTGGCGGTGCGGGCCTACATGCGCCGGGCCTGAACTCCCGCAACGGCATCCGATCCACCGGGTCGGATGCCGTTGTCGTGTTCGCGCAGGCCGGCGATGATCTCGACGATGCGCGTCGCGGCATCCAGCCGACGTATCCCCGCCGCGCGACGCTGCGCGGCCTCCATCGCTTCCGCGCCGACCGCGCGCCGGTGCAGGGCGACATGCGCGGCCAGCGCCATCGACGGCCCGTCCTGCCTGGCCACCGATGTCCTTGCCAGCGTCAGCAGTTCGAGTCCCTCGGCGCTGCCGGGCTCGATGGTGAGCAGGTAGGAGCCGAGCGCGCACGCGACCGCGCCGATCTGCGGCAGGTCCACGTACTGCGCCAACCGGTGATCGGCGGTCTCGATCATCTCCGCCATCAAGCCGATGACATCGCCTGCCCGGCCGTGCAGCACATGTGCGCTGATGGTCGCAGCCGCCACCATCAGCGAACCCGGACCGGGTGTCGGTTCGAAATCGGGCCAGCCGAGCAGCTCCAGTCCGCGGCGGTAATGGCGGAGCCCGGCGTCGATATCGCCCTCGGCAAGTTCGAGTTCGGCCAGGGCGGTGGCGGCGTTCGCCAGCCGGTGGTTGCGGCGAACACTCGGGTCGTCGACAGGGCTGACGCCGCAATCATCCGGTCGCACAGCGAAATCGAGTTCGGCACGCGCCTGCGCGAGCTGACCGCTGCCGACCAGCGCGGCCGCGAGGTAACAGCGACTCTCCATGATCTCGTCGTGCACGCGGAGCTTGTCCATCAGTTCCAGCGCACGACGGTAATAGTGCACGGCATCGCTGTAGTGAGCGGACTGGCCGGACAACTGGGCCAGGTGCTGACACACCATCGACGTGCCCCACACCTCCGCCGGGTCCATCTCGTCCAGTGTGCGCAGGGAATCGTGCGTCGAGCCCGCGACGTTGCCGCCGTTCTCCCAGAAGTTGGCCCGCGCGATCAGCGCGGCGATCCGGACCTGCCGGTCCGGTGAGCGCGCACCTCGCGCGAACAGCGCGCCCAGCCGAAACCGTTCGGGCCGCACGGTGATCACGGAACCGAGGAAGGACAGCCCCGGATCGAGAGCGGGGTCGGTGATCAGCCGCCGCGCGCGCAGACGCACGGTCGCCGTCGCGCGCAGGCCCGCGTCTTTGAGGAACTGCATGTGCAGGAACGTCAGCAGATGGGTGATCATCTGCAAGTCGGCGGTCTCAGCCGAGGACGGCGGCGGCACGACCGCGACCAATCGCAGTGCCCACCCCGTGAATTCCAGGTGCGCGCCACGCATCACCCACACCATCGCGACCACCGGAAAGACCGTGTACGCGGTGAGCGCGTCGCCACGATCGACGGCGGTGCGCAGCACCGCGACCAGGTTGTCCAGGTCGGCGGCCACCGCGAGCACCGATGGCACCTGATCGCCGTCGCGGTAGGTGCGAAACGATGCCAGCGCGAATTCTCGTGCCCAGCACGACATTCTGTCGCGAACGAGTACGGACTCGGCGCCCGCGGACTCGGCATCGATGGCGGTGATCTGTTCGGCGCCGAACTCGCGGACGGTTTCGAGCATGCGATAGCGGATGCCCACGCCGTCGGGGTCGTCGAGGACGGTGAGCAGGGACTGGCCGACCAGCCCGTCGACCGCGGCGGCCACATCCGGTCCCGCCGCGACGACCTCGGCGGCGGACAGGGTGAACCCGGCTGGGAACCGACTCAGCCTGCGCAGGGTCACCTGCTGATCGGGTTCGAGGAGGTTCCAGCTCCAGGCGATCACCGCGTGCAGGGTGCGATGCCGGTGCGGCGCGGACCGATCGCCACTGCGCAACAGGGCGAAACGATGTTCGAGCCTGGTCTCGATCTCGGCGACGCTCATCGTGCGCACCCGCGCGGCGGCCAGTTCGATCGCCAGCGGGAGGCCGTCGAGGGTGCGACACAGCCGGGCGACGGTGTCGGGGTCGAGTCGCACGTCGGGACGCACCGCCCTGGCGCGGGCCGAGAACAGTTCCGTGGCAGGTGAACCGGCGGGGTCGATCGCCAAAGGGGCAAGGGGATAGACGGATTCGGCGGTGATCGCCAACGGCGAGCGACTGGTGGTGAGCACGGTCAGCTGGGCGCAACTACCCACGAGATCGGCGACCAGCTCGGCCGCGGCCTCGATCACGTGCTCGCAATTGTCCAGAATCAACACCATCGGCCGCGCCGCGAGCGCCTCCCGCAGACGGGTGATCGCGTCGACGTGCCTGCCCACACGGAGGGCACCCGGTTCGCGCACCACCTCACCCAGGCCCATCACCTGCCCGATCGCGACCTCGATACCGGTGCGCGATTGGGCCCCGGACTCCGCTTCGGCCTGCACCGAAGCCAATTCGACGAGCACCACCGGCGCCGAACGGGCCAGACGTTCGCCGACCGCGTTGGCGACCCTGGTCTTGCCCGTACCACCGGGTCCGAGGACGGTCGTCACTCTGGAGCGCTGCGCCATTTTCTCGATCGCGTCGAGATCGGCTGTGCGCCCGAGCAATTCATTCGGTGCGGCGCGCAGACCTACCGCCGTGCGGGGAATCGGCGGGGAGTTCGGCGTGCTGTCGGCCGACGTGTTCGTCCGCTGCCGGCCAAGTTCCGCGCGGTCGGCGGATGTTGCGGCGGTATCGACACGAGTCGATCTCCTCGATGAGCCGGCCGGATCCGCCGCGCGCACTCCCAAGAACCCGGCGTCCCGATCGCTGTCGACGGGCACGGAACCGGTGGCGGCGCTGTTCGCGGAAGTGGTCGCCGAATCGGGCCCTTGCGCGCGGGTTCCGGGGAGTTCGACCGACTCGCCACGCAGGATCGCGGCGTTGAGGGCGAGCAGGGTCGGGCCCGGGTCCGCGCCGAGTTCTTCGATCAGGCGTAGGCGGTAAGTGGCGAAGACTTCGAGCGCTTCGCTGGCTCGGCCGGCGGTGGCGAGGAGTCGGATCAGGGTTGTGTGGGCGGATTCGTCCAACGGGTCGGCTGCGGCGGCCGTCCGGGCCAGCGGGAGGGCAGCGGTGAAGTCGCGCTGGGCGGTATGGGCGGCGAGTTCGGTGTGGTCGAGGTGGCGGCGGAGGTCGTCGGCCGCCGTACGGAGGTCGTCGGCGGGGGCGGAATCGGGGAGGTCGGCGCCCGGCTCGCCGCGCCACAGCGTGCGGGCCAGTGCGATCGCGGCGAGGCTGTCGGCGGTGTTGCCCGCGGCGAGGTGTTCGTCGGCTCTGCGGGCGAGTGTGGTGACCGCGGTGAGGTCGATGTTGTCGGCGGGCAGTGTCAGCCGGTAGCCGGCGGGACCGATCTCCAGTGCGCCCTCGGGTAGCAGGGCACGCAGGCGCGAGACCTGGGTGTGCAGGGCGTTCATCGGCGCGCGGGGTGGTTGATCGCCCCAGACCTCGTCGATCAGCGATTGCGCACTGCGCGCGCGGCCGGGGTGCACCGCGAGGGCGGCGAGCAACAACCGGGCGCGGGCCCCGGGGAGCCCGACCATGACGTCGTCGCGGCGGATCGCGATCACGCCGAGCACCCCCACGACAACGCGGGAGAGGGCCTCGGAGGGCGGCCCCTCGGGGCCGCGGTGCTGTACAGACATGCCGGTAGTCATCGTAGGCGAGCACAGCGACGCGTTCCCGCTTCGCGCACAGGGTTGCACCACCGTCGAAGTGTCCCGCGATTTTGTCCCCACCTCGCCCTAGGCGTACCTCCGCATTCGCTCCGGCCATGCGCAAGCGTGGGAGGAACGCTGCCGTGTCTGTGGCAATTAGGCTCACGAACATGGGCAACTTCGAGGTGTCGCGGCGCACCGCCATCGCCGCCGAACCGGCACGAATCCACGCACTGATCGACAATTTCCGGCAGTGGCGACTGTGGTCGCCCTGGGAAGACGCCGACCCGCAGCTCGCCCGCACCTACACCGGACCGGAATCCGGTGTCGGCGCCCGCTACGCCTGGCGTGGCAACCGTAAGGCCGGGGCGGGCGTGATGGAGATCAAGGCCGACGCCGAACGTGAGATCGGGGTCGAGCTCAGCTTCGAGAAGCCGTTCAAAGCCACCAATTTCGTCACCTTCACCCTCGCCCCGGTTGCCGGTGGAACCGAGGTGACCTGGAAGATGACGGGCACACATTCGGGCCTGATGGGTGTGGTGAGCAAGGTGTTCCCGATGGAGAACCTCATCGGCAAGGACTTCGACAAGGGTCTGGCGCGGCTCAAGACGATCGCCGAATCCACCGCGGACTGACGCCGCGCCGCTCCCCCGCCGGAGACCCGAATGTGCAAGACCGAGTGGCGCCGAGCCGGTTCGGGCGCTGCCGCGAAGGGACTCCGGGAGCGCGGGTCGGCCCTCTCGGATTAGGCTTCGATCCATGGCTACAGCAGCGGAATGGATCGAGGGCGCCCGACCGCGGACGCTGCCCAACGCGATCGCGCCGGTACTCGCGGGCACCGGCGCCGCCGCCTCGCTCGACGCGGCCGTGTGGTGGAAAGCGGCACTGGCGCTGCTGGTTTCGCTGGCACTGATCGTCGGGGTGAACTACGCCAACGACTACTCCGACGGTATTCGCGGCACCGATGACGAACGGGTCGGCCCCCTGCGGCTGGTCGGCTCGAAACTGGCCTCCCCCAAGGCTGTTCGCACCGCGGCGGTACTCAGCCTGGCGATCGGCGCCGTCGCGGGCCTGGTGCTGGCCGCGACCACAGCATGGTGGCTGGTGGTGGTCGGGGCAGTGTGCCTGGCGGGCGCCTGGTTCTACACCGGTGGCAGCAAGCCCTACGGCTACAGCGGTTTCGGTGAGATCGCGGTGTTCGTGTTCTTCGGGTTGATCGCGGTGCTCGGCACCCAGTACGTGCAGGCACTGCGGGTCGACTGGGTCGGGCTGCTGCTCGCGATCGGTGTCGGCGCGTTCTCCAGCGCGGTGCTGGTGGCCAATAACCTGCGTGACATCCCCACCGACACCGAGTCCGGCAAGGTCACCCTCGCCGTGAAACTCGGCGACACGCGCACCCGCACCCTGCACATGGCGCTGCTCGCAGCGCCGTTCGTGATCAGCCTCGCGCTGGTGGCGAGCACGCCGTTGGCGCTGGCCGGACTGCTCGCGTTGCCGCTCGCGATCCGGGCCAACGCCCCCGTGCGCACCGGCAAGGGCGGGCTGGAACTGATTCCCGCCCTTCGTGATTCCGGGCTGGCACTGCTGGCTTGGTCAGCACTCAGCGCACTGGCCGTCGGACTCGGCTGAGCCTCTAGTCGTCGCCGTCCGGCAAATCAGCACAGCCCGAGTACCCGTCTGCGACCTAGCTAGTCGTCGCCGTCCGGGACCAGGATGCCGAGCACCCAGTTGACCAGCATGATGATCACGCCACCCCACAGCGCCGCCCAGAAGCCGTCGACGCGAAGGCCGTAATCGGTGATCTCGGTGATCTTGGCCGTGAGCCACAGCATTCCCGCGTTCACCACCAGCAGGAACAGGCCGAGGGTGAGGATCACGAAGGGCAGCGACAGGAGTTTCACGATCGGCTTGACCACGGCGTTGACGGCCGTGAACACGAGGGCGACGATGAGCAGGACCAGCGCCTTGCCCCAGTTGCCCCACTCCGACTGCCACTCGGGCGGCACGATGACATCGATCTTGTCGATCCACGCGACCGCGGCCCAGATGGCTATGGCGTTGATGACCAACCGTATTGCTAGTTGCATACACGCAATGCTAGGCCCGGAAACGGACATTGCGGCGGGTCCGACGCGCTCAATTCACGCGGCGCGGTCGAGCATGGCGTAGAGGTCGGTGCGTAGACCCGACACCGCGTCGCGCCCGCCGAGCAGGTCGGTGGTGGCCGGGTCGGCGCCGCGCAGGATTCCGAGCAGCAGGTAGGTCGAGGAGATCTCGCGATCCTTGCGATGGATCGCCTCGCGCAGCGCGAGTTCGAGGGTCTTCTTGGCCGTGCCGGTGAACGGGATGTGCCCGGCGCCGAGCAGGCGGGCGAACATGCCGCGTTTGGCTTCCGGTTCGGCCTGCTCCCAGGCTTGCGGTCCGAAGTTCTCGGCGATGCTGGCCTGCACCGCGTCCAGGTCGATGCCGATCGAGCGCAGGGCTTGCGCGTCGTCGGGGCCAAGTGGTGGCTCGCCCGTGCGGGCGGCGAGCGTGGTGCGGATGCCGTCGGTGGTGATGTCGTGCGCGTCGAGCACCGCCCGGAGGTCGGGCTCGGCGTTGGATACCGCGCCGAGCAGCACGTGTTCCGGTCCGATCTGCTTCGCGCCCAATTCCTTGGCGTCGGCCTGCGCGCCCACTACCGCCAGCTTGGCCTCGCGACTGAATTTCTCGAACATCAGCGGGTCCCACCTTTCCGATTGTGTTTCTGATGGACCGCTTGCTTGCTCACCTCGAGCGCCTCGGCGATGGCCTGCCAGGACCAGCCGTTGGCTCTGGCGTTGGCTACCTGGATCGTTTCGAGTCGGTCGGCCAGTCTGCGCAGTGCGAGCACCGCGCGTAGCCCGACCGCCGGGTCAGGGTTGCCTGCCGCTGAGGCGAGCGTTGTTGCATCGGTCATGGTGTCAATTTTGATTGACGACCGAGGTGTTTGTCAACAAAAATTGACATCGCCGAGCGCGAACAGTCCCGGAAAGGTGTGCGGAGAAGTGATCAGCCGTTCCAGCGGCCGGTGGTGGCGAACTCGGTCAGGATCTCGGTCGGACCGGTCAGATCGATGTTCTGGGCAGCCACCCAGTCATCGTTGAAGTAGGTGCCCGCGTACCGGTCACCGCCGTCGCACAGCAGCGTCACCACGCTGCCGCTGCGACCCGCCGCCCCCAACTCGGCGACGAGATGGAAGGCGCCCCACAGGTTCGTGCCGGTCGAGCCACCGACGCGACGACCGAGCGCGGTACTCGCGTGGCGGGCGGTGGCGATCGAGGCCGCGTCGGGCACCACGATCATTCGGTCGACCACCTGGCTGACGAACGACGGCTCCACACGGGGACGGCCGATTCCCTCGATGCGCGACGGCATCCCGGTCTCATAGCCCGCGTCACCGGTTTCGTAGCCGCCGTAGAACGCCGAATGCTCCGGGTCGACCACGGCCAAGCGCGTCGCGTGCCTGCGATACCGGATGTAGCGCCCGATCGTCGCGCTCGTGCCGCCGGTACCCGCGCCCACCACGATCCACTCCGGCACCGGATGGTTCTCCAGCGCCAGCTGTTCGAAGATGGACTCGGCGATGTTGTTGTTGCCACGCCAGTCGGTGGCACGCTCGGCGTGGGTGAACTGATCCATGAAATGCCCGCCGGATTCGGCGGCGAGACGCTTGGCCTCGGTGTACATCTCCGGCGGTCGATCGACGAAATGGCAACGGCCACCCTGCGCTTCGATCAGCGCGACCTTCTGCGGCGACGTGCTGGCTGGCATCACCGCCACGAAATCTAGACCGAGCAGCTTGGCGAAGTAGGCCTCGCTCACCGCCGTCGAACCCGACGACGCCTCGACCACGGTCGTCCCCTCGGTGACCCAGCCGTTGCAGATCGCGTACAGGAACAACGAGCGCGCCAACCGGTGCTTGAGGCTGCCGGTGATGTGGGTGGACTCGTCCTTGAGGTAGAGCTGCACCGGCCAGTCAGCGGGCAGCGGATACCGCAGCAGGTGGGTGTCGGCGGAGCGCTGGGTGTCGGCGTCGATCAGCCGGACGGCATTGTCGACCCAGTCGCGCGGGGCGCTGCGGTCGAGGTACTTCATGCCGACGTGCTGTCGTCGTCACCCCGTAAGCGGGCCCGCAGCTGCGCCTTGTCCTGGCGGCGGCGCGCGTCGACAACGGCGATGTCCTCGTTCACCTTCACCCGCAATTTCTTGAACAACGTCAGCGAGAGCGGCATCGCGACCAGCAATGCGAACAGTGCCGCGACGATCACCGGCACCTCGACACCGATCAACTTGGCGACGCCTACGATCAGCGCGGCGATCACCACGACCAGCCCGAGACGGGCCAGCGTGTAGAGCGCGAGATTGCGTGCCAGGCGCTTTCCGGCGCCGGAACCCTGCTGACCTGTTGCTTCACTCACGAGTACAGCCTAATGGGCGCCGCCGCGACAGCGTTCATCAGCTGCGCATGGCCGCAGCGAAGGCGGAGGTACGCCTAGCGCTGGCGGGATGCGGCCCCGTTCGCGGCTTTTGTCTATTACTTCCCCTTTACCAACAGTAGGTGGTTCGACTAGGTGGGGGTCGCAGTGCGACGATGACGCCACTGATGAGGGAACTGTCGAGAACGGAGAGGTTAGCTATGACTGCGATCACCGTCGGCCTTCAGGACACTCTGCTGACACCAGGCCAAGTGGCCGCCATGTTCCATGTAGATCCCAAGACCGTCACCCGGTGGGCCCATGCGGGTCGGCTGGGTTCGCTTCGCACGCCGGGCGGACATCGCCGATTCCGCGAGTCCGAGGTTCTTCAGTTGCTCAGATCGCTCACCACCGAGGCAGCACCCCGCTGACTCGCAGGCCGACGCGAGCCCGCCGAGGGCTCGCGTTCGCCGAAAATTTCCCTCCCGTTGCGGATGTGCACACGGCGCGGACACGGCTACCCTCGATAGCAGGAGGTGAGCGACGTGACGTACCTGTTGGCACTGATCGCGATCGTGGCCATCGCGGTGCTGTGCTGGAAGGCGTTCGGACCCGAACGGCCCCGCCCGAATTCCGGACCCGCCCCGCGCAGACCGGTCCTCGGCCCCGACGACGACCCGGAATTCCTCTGGCGCCTCGGCAAACAACCCCGCGACGACTCCGGCCCCACCGAGTGACCTCGATTTTGTGTGTCGCCGTGAGCTGACCCACATACCCCCGTTGCGCGGCGAAAGAGCTGGGTAGATAACGTATTCCGGTGATTGATGTGCAGCAGGGTTCTGTCCCGACCACCTGGCGCGCGGCCGACGGCAGCGCCGTGACGTTCACCGAGGCACGGTCGGAGTGGACTCGTGCCGCACACGAGGTGCTGGCCGAAACCGCCAGCCGATTCAACAACTTCATCGTCAACACCGAGCTGGCCGAACTGGTCCAGGAAGAATCCGGCATCCGGACCGCGGTGAAGTGGCAGCACTGGCTGCCCGTCGTGCTCGACAAGGTCGCCGAGCACTGTCACAAGAACAACGAGCCACCCCTGAGCGCCCTGTGCGTGCGCAAGAACCAGACGGTCGGCACCGGCTACCGCTACATCCTCGAACTAGCGGGCCTGCCCATCCCCGACGACCTCGAAATGCACGCCGCCGCCGCCCGCTGGCAGTGCTACCAGCACTACGCCACCGACCTCCCCGCCGACGGCGGCCTCCCCACCCTCCCCCCGAAGGTCGCCGCCATCCGCCAGTCCACCTCCGCGGACCTGGCCACCGCCGAAGCAGCCGAAGCAGCCGTCAAACGCTCCACCACCGCCCGCCGCAGCACCGCCGCAGTCCCCAAGCCCGAACCGGTCCGCAAACCGGTCTGCCTGAACTGCCACGTAGAACTCCCCGCCAACAAAATCTGCTACTACTGCTGATCAGCGGTCACCACGTCAAAGGCCCAGAAGCTCTTCCGAGCCCTGGGCCTTACGTATTTCCTTGATTCGCACCGGAATTGAACCGGCACACTGGAACCGTGTCCCCTCACGAACACGGCCGCACGTACACCCGAGCCGCACGCGGCGCACTGGACCGCGCCGCCGAATATTCAGCTCAGTGGGGACATGCCCACACGAGCCCACTCGGTCTGTTGCTGGCATTGATCGATGACAACACCCCAGGCATGGCCGCCATCCTGCTCGAACGACACACTGCGACAATCACAGTCCGTCGAGCGATCGCCACCCACCTGCGATCAGCCGATTCCGCCACCGAGACCATTGACACTTGCCTCGATCACGCTGAGCAAGAGAATCCCACCCGGCCCCTCGGCACCGATCACCTGCTGCTCGGTCTGCTGATGGCAGGGACAGCCGCCGCCGACGTGCTCGCAGTCAGCGGAATGACGCTCGATCAGCTCCGAGCCACACGTTCCGCACTCGGCGACACAACGTGTTACGGATGCGCCGAAGCAGATCCGCGACCATCACCTTTCACCGTTCCCACAGCGAACCTGCCCACCGACCTCGCCGAGGTCCTAGCCGAGATCACCCACTGGCGTCACCGGAAGGAACAGGCGGTAGACGCGAGCAACTTCGAACTGGCAGCCCAACTACGGCACTCCGAGAAGCAGGCCCACAAGCGCATCGCAGACTGGGATCAAGCCACCCAGGCAGACCGTCTAGGCACCGCCATCGACGAAATCCTCCGGCTGCAGACCGCCCTCGCGCACCTCACAACCCTGCTTCACTCCGGACACGGGATTTCGACATAACCACCGACTGGCATGGCATTTGTGGCCCACGCGGATAGGCCCCGATTTGCCGACTACGTCGCGATATTCGTGGTGGGCACGGTAAACCGGACCTGGCCGCTCGTCGATTCCGACCAGCGGAGGTCGATGACGGTGCGGTCGCTGTCGAGGTGTTCGACGATGACCACTCCGATCGGGCAGGACATCGGGAAGGGTGAGTCGGGGCGGAGAGCGTTATCGTCCGGTCCGAAGGAGCACGGCAGCTTGTCGATCACGGAATGCGTGACGTCATCCGCGTCGACAAATTGGACCTCGATGACACCTCCGGAGGTGAAGTCATCACACACCCACCGGACAGCTGTCCCTCGCAACGTTGGCACACCGAATTGTCCTACAGACCGGCGCAAACGCTCGACTCACGGCTTTGGATGCGGTCAGCTCAGGCCGGCGTAGCTGTGCAAGCCGCTGATCACCATGTTGATGATGAACAAATTGAAGAGCATCGCGGTGAAGCCGGCGATGTTGATCCAGGCTGCTTTGGTGTCTCGCCAGCCGGAGGTGGCTCGGGCGTGGAGGTAGGCGGCGTAGAGGACCCACGCGATGAAGGAGCAGGTTTCTTTGGGGTCCCAGCCCCAGAAGCGGCCCCAGGCGGCTTCGGCCCAGATGGCGCCGAGGATTACGCCTGCGCCGAAGAGGGGGAAGCCGATGATGGTGGTTTTGTAGGCGAGTTGGTCGAGGGTGCGGGCCTCGGGGAGGCGGCGGGCTATGGTGCCGAGGAAGTTGGAGGATTCTTCGCCTGCTGGTATACGCATGCGGAACAGGTAGAGCAGGCTGGCTACGCCGGAGACCAGGAAGACGCCGCTGCCGATACTGACGATGGTGACGTGGATCGGCAGCCAGAACGAGCGAAGGGCGGGGACGACGGGGGCGGCGTCGGCGTAGAGGACGGTGCCTGCCAGGAACATCAGGATCAGCACGGGGACCAGCAGGAACGCCCACATGGAGCGGTAGCGCTGGTCGCGCAGGAAGATCAGGCCGATCACCACGGCGGCCGCGGTGGCCATGGTGGTGAACTCGTACATGTTGCCAAGGGGGAAGCGGTGGGTGGCGAAACCTCGCAGCACGATCGAGGTGATGTGCAGGACCGCGCCTACCGAGAGCACCGAGAACGCCATGTCGCCGAAGCGTTCCGCGCGCGACTTTCCGGCGGGGGTTTCGATGCGGCCCGGTTGCGACGGGTCGACCGTGGTGCCCTGTTCGCGGCCGACGACCGCCTTCGCGCGCGCCGAGGCGTACTGCACGATCAGCAGCACCGTCGCCAGGGTGTAGACGGCGATGGCCGACATGAAGGCGAAGTCGCTGTAGCGGGCCAGCGTTTCGTCGATCTGCATCAGGATTCCTTCTCCGCGGCGAGCAGGCGTGTCCGCAGTCGATCGAATTCGGCACCCCAACCGGCTTGATCACTCCGGGCGAGGCCGCCCATTTCTACTACGGTGTGTCGTTGATCCACGGTACCTGCCGAAGCATCAGCGGGGTACGTCCGGATCCAGATCCGGCGGCGTTTCAGCAGCAGCGACACCAGCAGCCCGGCCATCATCGTCAGCGCGCTGACCAGCACCCACTGCTGGGCGGGGTCATGCGACACCTGCAGGTTGACGAACTCCTGGGCCCCGTCGAAGGTCACCTTCGTCCCGTTGGGCAGCGAGGTCGACTCGCCCGGGCGCAGGTTGACGCGCGCTTCCTTGGTCAACCGACCCTGCTTGATCATCTCCGGGTCCAGCGAGAACAGCGACTGCGAGCGACCGGTGTCGAGGCCGGTGTTGCCGCGATAGACGTCGACCGCGACGGCCGGGTCGTCCATCCGGGGGAACGACGAGGTGAGCAGACTGCCGTGGAACATCGCGGTCGGCGCGAACAGACCTTCGATCGCGATCTGGTTCTGGCGGCGTTCCTCCTCGGTGGCGTACATGCCGCCGGGCGGGTCGATGCGCAGCACGCCGCTGGACAGGAAGGTCTGGGCGTCGTCGGGTCGCCACTGGATGGTCTCGGTGCGGGTCTGACCGTTGGGAAAGGTGACGGTGAACGTTGGCGCGAAACCGTGTCCCTGCAGGTAGACGCGGTCACCGGCGACGCGCAAAGGATGGTTCACCCTGAGCTCGGTACTGCGCCAGGTGTCGGTCGTGAGATCCGCGCCCGCCTGGTACTCGATGTTCGAGTGGAACATCTCGGCCTGGCCGGTGGGCAGGTAGTCGGCCTTGAAGTCCTTCACCTTGACGCACAGCGGGGTCATGCCGGTGCCGTCGTTGGTGTTGCCCGCGCGGAACGAGTCGAACACCGCGGGTGAAGTGGTGCAGAAGCCGGGACCGTTGTTGGCGATCACGATGACGTTGCCCTCGTACCCGAGCAACTTGCCGAGCGCGATCGCGACCAGCAGCCCCACCAGCGACAGGTGGAACACCAGGTTGCCGAACTCGCGCAGATAGCCCTTCTCGGCGGACAGCGTCACCTCGCCATCGCGCTGACCAGGGCGAACCTCGGTCCGCCAGCCACGCAAGGACGCCTTAGCGGCCTCGATCACCTGGTCGGGCGTGCGATCGTCGGTCTCGCTGAAGTGATGCGGCAACCGGCCGAGATTGCGCGGCGCGGGCACCGGCGGCGTGCGCAGCGCCCGGTAGTGATCCCAGCAGCGCGGCAGGATGCAGCCGACCAGCGAGATGAACAGCAGCACGTAGATGGCGGTGAACCAGAAGCTGCCGAACACGTCGAACAACTCGAACCGGTCCATCCACGGGCCCAACGTCGGCCGGTCGGCGATGTACTGCTCGACCTTCTGTGTGTTGAGACTGCGCTGCGGCAGCAGCGCGCCGGGGATGGCGGCCAGCGCGAGCAGAAACAGCAGCACCAGTGCGGTGCGCATGCTCGTGAGCCCGCGCCAGGAATTCCGGACCATGGCCCAGGCCCGGCCCGGCAGTGATTGCCGGACGGGCGGGGTGGGGGTGGTCGGAGTGGTCAGCGTGTCAGTCATCAGATCGGAAGAGTCACCTCGGAGACGAACCCGTCACGCACCCAGCTCACGAACTGATCCCATGCCCCCGTGACCAGCGCGATGCCGACGGCAACGAGCAGAACACCCCCAACAACCTGAATGGTGCGCGAATTGCGCCGCAGCCAACCGACCCCGCGCAACGCACCGGCCGACCCGAAGGCCAGCACGATGAACGGCAACCCGAGCCCGAGGCAGTAGGCGACGATCAACGTCACCCCACGCACGGCGGTGGTGCCCTCGGTGCCCGCGGACACCGCCATCACACCCGACAGCGTCGGGCCAAGACACGGCGTCCAGCCGAGCGCGAACACCCCGCCGAGCAGCGGCGCGCCGACGATGCTGGTGAGCCTGCGCGGCTCCATCCGCGTGTCGCGCTGCAGGGCCGGGACCAAACCGATGAACACCAGACCCATCAGGATCGTCACCACACCGCCGATGCGCTGCAGCAGTTCCCGATTCACATTGAGGGTCTGGATCACGCCGAAAACGGTGGCCGTGGCCAGCACGAACACCACCGTGAACCCGGCGACGAACAGCCCGGCGGCACCGGCGACCCGCAGCTTCGCGCTACGACGTTGCGCGGTGAGGACTGCCTGGCTGCTGGTGGCAGGCGGCGCCTCGGCACCGACCAGACCGGCCAGATACGACAGATAACCAGGGACGAGCGGCACGACACACGGTGAAGCGAACGACACCAGGCCCGCGAGCAGGCAGGCTCCCAGCGCCAGCAGAAGCGGACCCGATGCCGCCGTCTGCTGGAAGGAATCCCCGACTGCGGCGAGCGGCATCACTCGTCGGTGTCCGAATCCTGCTGCTCGTCACGCGGCAACGACAATTTACGCTCGGTCTCGGCCGGTTCAGCGGGCCCGAAATCGAACAGACCGGCACCGGCGACACTGCGCGGCACGGTCGCGATGCCGGCCCAACGGTCATCGACCGTCCAGCCCGCACCCATTCGGCGCGCGCCCTGACGGGGACGACACGCGGTCAGATTTCCTGGACGACGGCGGCTGCTCACTACTGCTTCTCCTCGGCGGCGATGCGCTCGACCACGGGCTGAAGGTCTTCGGCCAATAGCGAGCGAAGGAAGACCGCGGCGACCCGGTGCTGACGATCCAGGATCAACGTGGTCGGAATGACACTGGTGGGAAAGTTTCCGCCGAGAGCGAGCAAGGTCCGCATCGACGGGTCGTAGATGGACGGGTATTCGATCTTGTTGTCCATTACGAAGTCCTGGGCTTTGTCGCGCTGATGATCACGCACATTGATGCCCAGGAACGCGACGCCTTGATCTCTGGTCGCCGCGAAGACTTTTTCGAGCGCGGGCGACTCGGCGCGGCACGGGCCACACCACTGTCCCCACAGATTCACGACCACGATCTGGTTCGGGAAATCACCGACCGAAACGGTCTTTCCCTCGTTCATCAGATCGGGCCCCGAGAGCGTGCCGATCGTTCCGCGCGCGGCGGGCGGATCGTAGTAGATATCAGTCTTACCACCGGGCGAGACGAATTCGAAGGTCCCGCCACCGGTAGCCACCGCATCGGTACCCGTCGAGCAACCCGCCGCGGCGACGATCACCAGCAGCGCGGTCAGAACGGCGGTCAGCGCCCGCGGCCGATGGCCACGGGCGGTTCCCGATGAGGTGAAGCGTGTCATGCGCCGTGTACCGACGGATCCGAGGCGCCCGCGGGCTCGGAGTAGACGATGTCGACGAGGGTGTCGCCGTGGTAGACCAGCGAGGTCAGCGACGCGAGCGAGCACTGACGATTGCGCGGGTCGTGCCACAACCGCTGACCCTGCAGGAACCGGCGCAGCGTCCACACGGGCAGCTGATGCGAGACCAGAACGACCTCGTGACCTGCGGCTTCGACGCGCGCCTTGTTCACCGCGGCGAGCATGCGATGGGCGATCTGCAGGTACGGCTCACCCCACGACGGGGTGAACGGGTCGCGCAGCTTCCACCAGTGTCGCGGCTTGCGCAGGGCACCGTCACCGACGGAAACGCGCAGGCCCTCGAAGGTGTTGCCCGCTTCGATCAGGTTCTCGTCGGTGCGCACGATCAGGTCGTGGGCGGCCGCGATCGGCGCTGCGGTCTCCTGGGCGCGCTGCAGCGGGGAGGCGATCACCATCGAGATGTCGTGATCGGCCAGCGACCGCGCGACCGCACCGGCCTGCGCGCGACCGGCCGCCGACAGGCTGAAGCCGGGCAGGCGACCGTAGAGGATGCCGTTGGGGTTGTACACCTCGCCGTGGCGCAGCACGTGGACGATGGTTTCGACGGTCGACGGGTCCTCGTCGAGGGCGGGCGGCGCGGCGGCGGGGGCAGGATGGGGCGCCTCGTCGCTATCCGCCGGGACTGGGGCGAATTCTGCGTCGGGCTGGTCGGAGCTCACGCTGGGGATCCTTCGGGGGTTGCGGCCGCGGCCGCGAGGGCGGCGGCGGGCAGAGCGGCGGCGATACGGTCGAACGCGTCCTCGTCGAGTGCCGCGGAGACGAACCATGCCTCGAACGCGCTCGGCGGCGCGTACACGCCCGCGTCGAGCAGGGCGTGGAAGAAGGCGGGGTAGCGCCAGGTCTGGCTCGCTTTGGCGCCGGCGTAGTCGGTCACCGGGCGCTCGGCGAAGAACACGCTCACCATATTGCCTGCGAACTGGACTTGGTGCTCGACACCGGCCTCGGTCAGGGCTTTCGCGAACAGCGAACCGAGGCGATCGGCATTGCGGTCCAGCGCCGCGTACACCTCGTCGTCGGCCGCGCGCAGCGTCGCAAGGCCCGCGGCGACGGCGACCGGGTTTCCGGACAGGGTGCCCGCCTGATAGACCGGGCCGAGCGGGGCGAGGTTGTTCATGATCTCGGCGCGACCACCGAATGCGGCGGCGGGCAGGCCACCGCTCATCACCTTGCCGAAGGTGTAGAGGTCGCCCGCGACGCCTTCACGGCCGTACCAACCCGAGGCGCTGACGCGGAAACCGGTCATCACCTCGTCCATGATCAGCAGCGCGCCGTTGTCGTGGGCGAGATCGCGCAGGCCCACGTTGAAGCCTGGCAGCGGCGCGACCGCGCCCATGTTGCCCGCGGCGGCCTCGGTGATGACACACGCGATCTGGCCGGGGTGCGCTTCGAAAGCGGCGGCGACGGCGGCGAGGTCGTTGTAGGGCAGCACGATGGTGTCGGCGGCTTGCGCGCCGGTGACACCGGGCGAGGTCGGTAGACCGAGGGTCGCGACGCCCGAACCCGCGTCGGCCAGCAGCGCGTCGACGTGACCGTGGTAGCAGCCGGAGAACTTGATGATTTTGGATCGGCCGGTGAAGCCGCGGGCCAGGCGCACCGCGCTCATGGTGGCCTCGGTGCCGGAGTTCACCAGGCGGACCCGTTCGACCGGATCGACGCGGGCGGCGATGGCCTCGGCGAGCTCGATCTCGGCCTCGGTCGGCGCACCGAACGACAGCCCGCTGGTCGCGGCCTTCTGCACGGCTTCGACGACGGCGGGGTGGGCGTGACCGAGGATCATCGGACCCCACGAACACACCAGATCCACGTAGTCGTTGCCGTCGGCGTCGGTGAGCGTGTAGCCACTCGCGGAGCGGATGAACCGAGGCGTACCACCGACCGAATTGAACGCACGGACCGGGGAATTGACGCCACCCGGAATCACCGAGGCTGCCCGCTCGAAGAGCTGGGCCGAAACCGGTACCTGCGTAAGACTCACGGATTCCAGTGTCTCAGTTCGCCTCGGCACGCCGGACGACAGGGTGGAACACAGTGACCCAGACCGCAGCGACCCACCGACGACACGCCCGACACGCCGCCCCTATCGGCCGAACAATTCGATCTAGGCCCATTGGCCTGCGACTACGCTCCGGGCGGCTCAGCACCTGAGCCGGTTGTGATTCGGCTATCAGCGAGAGGGTTCTTCATGCGTTTCGGCGTTACCAGCACGGCCCTTGGCACGGGGTTCGTCACAGCGGGAGTGCTGTTCGGCGCGGGTTCGGCCACCGCGTTCGCACCGCTGGCCCAGCCCGATCGGATCGGCGTTCAGCTCAGCCACGAGGAGACCGTAGCGCTCGGATCGGGGCCGATTCCGGCGATCACCGCGATGTTCGTGCCCGCCACCCGGATCGGCGCGGGTCTGCACGCCGACACCGAGCTGTACCGCGGCGCCGACGGCGGCGTTCGCGCCACCCTGCGTCAGGTGGTGACGGAGGCGGCGGGTCATCCCGACGGCACCGTCTCCGTTTTCCTGAACGCGCCGGGCACCCGCGGCGGCCGCGTCGTCGACGTCTACCAGCAGTGGGGTTCCTAGGTATACATGCACGGAACTTCGGCGGAGATCGTGTGCAGGTGGCACATGATGCCGTTGTAGATCGCGCTCGAGCCGGTCTCCGGGGCGAAACCTTCGGCGGCCTGCTCGGCGATCATCGGAGTGAGCGGCAGGCCGGGGGCGGCTTGGGCGGGGGCCGTGGCCAGGGCGATCGTCGCCACTGCGGCGGCGACGGTACAGATTCCGGCGGTCAGTCTGGTCATCGAATCCTCCTCGAGGGAGCCCGCACCGCGAGCTCGTGCCCCGAACCCCCACGCGCACATCGGAATTCGGCTTCCGCTAGATCATCGGTTCGACGTCGCGGCGCGCTACAGATCCGGCGTAGATCCTGGCGGCGGCGTGGATCACCAGTAACCCGCTCACCGTCACCAACGCGCAGGCGAGCAACAGCAGCGGCGGCACATACCGCACCGCCGTGAAACCGGGATGCTCCTCGGTACCGACGAATTCGGTCGTGCGCTGCGCTGCACGCCAGCTGAGGACCGCGCAGGCCACGAAGAGCACGGCGAAGCCGAGTTCGAACAGCGGGCGTCTCATACCTGCGATCTTGCCAGGATCGAATCAGCCGACCAGGCTCGGGAGCAGCAGTAGCGCGAGGACAGCGAGGGTGAGAACCACCATCAACCCGATGACCAACAGGTCACGTCGCAGGCTGTGTGGTTGCTGAATCACCACGCGCATCAATGCCTCCGCTCAACGGGTGTGATAATCCTCACCATACACTGTGTCGGGTCACTTCCGGTGGGCCAGAAAATACTTCGTCGACTCCGGCCGGTAACTCAGGTATGCCGCACCGGCGGCCAGCACGCCCTGCACGATCGCCGTGCCACCCGCGATGATCGTCGCGGGATTCGCGACGGCGGAGAAGGTGAACATCGTGGTCACGGCACCGAGCCCCAACCAGACGGCGATCACCATGAGTACTGTGCGCGCCCAGGTCTTGCCACGGCCGAGCTGATGCGCGAAGGCCACCGTGGCCCCGGCCACCAGCGCGCTGCCGACCAGCGCGATCACCACGAAACCCACCAGCACCATCGTGTCGGCGGTGGACGCGGCGAAGTTCGGGTCCGACTTGCGCATATCGTCGAGGAACTGCTTGCTGAGCTCGCCGCGCTCGCCGGCCATGGTGAAGACGCTGGCGAAGGTGTAGACGATACCGAGGGCGGCGGTTGCCCACCACAATTGACGGGCGGTGCCGACGTCTTCCGGCATCGGAAGGGTTTCGGGTTTGTTCGGTGCAGCGATCACGACAGCCAGTGTGCTGCCTCGGTCGCCCAGTAGGTGAGCACGATGTCCGCGCCCGCCCGCCGGATGCCGATCAACGACTCCAGGATCGAGGCCCTGCGGTCGATCCAGCCGCGCTCGGCGGCGGCGGTGATCATCGCGTACTCGCCGGAGATCTGATACGCCGCGACGGGGACCGTCGAGCGGTCGGCGACGTCGCGCAGGATGTCGAGGTAGGACATCGCCGGCTTCACCATCACGATGTCGGCGCCCTCGGCGAGGTCGAGGTCGAGTTCGCGCAGCGACTCGCGGCGGTTGGCCGGGTCCTGCTGGTAGGTGCGGCGATCGCCTTCCAGCGACGAGCCGACGGCCTCGCGGAACGGGCCGTAGAAGGCCGAGGCGTACTTGGCGGCGTAGGCGAGGATGGCGGTGTCGGTGCTGCCGACCGCGTCGAGTCCGCGCCGGATCGCGCCGACCTGGCCGTCCATCATGCCGCTGGTGCCGAGCAGATCGGCGCCCGCGTCGGCCTGCGACAGCGCCACCTCCACGTAGCGGTGCAGGGTGGCGTCGTTGTCGACCGCGCCGTCGGTGCCGATCACGCCGCAGTGGCCGTGATCGGTGAACTCGTCGAGACAGGTGTCGGCCATGATGACCGTCGCGTCGCCGACCTCCTCGGCCAGCGCGCGCAGGCCACGGTTCAGGATCCCGTTCGGATCGCTGGCCTGGGAACCGGTCGCGTCCTTGTCCTCGGGCAGCGGCACCCCGAACAGCATCAGCCCGCCGACCCCGGCGGCCACCGACTCCACTGCGGCCTTGCGCAGCGAGTCGAGCGAGTGCTGGTACACCCCCGGCATCGAGCTGATCTCGCGCGGCTCCTCGAGCCCGTCGGCCACGAACATCGGCAGCACCAGCTGCCGCGGCTGCAGGGTGGTCTCGGCGACGAGTCGACGCAACGCGGGTGTCCTACGCAACCGCCGCGGGCGGTCGAAAGCGGTCATAGCCCGCAGAATACGCCTGTCCCCCGCCGGTCGCCGCAGCGCCTACAGCGCGTCGGAACCGCAAACGGTTCGCCGACAGTTACCTGCGAATCGCCACCCACAGAGCTTCGGCGAGGTCTGCAACCGAGTGCGGCGAACCTGTGGATAACATCGAAACGCTGTGGAGCTCAATGGCTTCCGCGCGAGAGCGCCGAAACTTGTCGGTACCCCTCGCTATAATCGAAAGCGTGTTCGAGGGTTCCGACGATCGGGGGCGGAACCCACACGCCACGGGAGGACGCCGACATGAACGCCATTGCCGCCAAGACCACTTTCATCACCGCGCCGTACGTTCCGCTGGAGAAGAAGCGACTGCCCGCGGGCAGGCCGCGTCGCTGGTACGTGACGCACAATCGTCGGCTCAAGGCCATGCGGTTGACGATCGCGCTGCTGGATTCCGGTGTGTACCTACCCAATCAAGCCACCAATGAGACGATTCGACGCACCGCCGAGAAGATCGACATCCGCCCACCCTCGGATGCCACCTGCCGACTCGTGCGCACGCTGCTGCGCTACAGCCGGTGACCCTGATACGCCGAAAGCCCGCCGTCGCGGGCGGGCTTTCGGGGTATCTACTGAGCCTAGCGGCTGCTGCTGCGGCGGCTCTTCTTACGCGGCGGGGGCAGCAGGCCCTCGGCGCGCAGGCGCGACGCGTGCTCGGCCAGTGCCTCCACCAGCGGGCCCACCTGCGCGGCCTCGGGCTGCACGTCCACGCGCAGACCGAACTCGATCGCGGTCTCGGCGGTCTTGGGGCCGATGCAGGCCACGATGGTGCGCGCGTGCGGCTTGCCCGCGATACCCACCAGGTTGCGGACCGTGGAGGACGAGGTGAACAGGACCGCGTCGAAACCGCCGGTCTTGATCATCTCGCGGGTCTCAGCTGGCGGCGGCGAAGCGCGCACGGTGCGGTAGGCGGTGACGTCGTCGATCTCCCAGCCGCGTTCACGCAGGCCCTCGGCGAGGGTCTCCGTGGCGATATCGGCGCGGGGCAACAGCACCCGGTTGACCGGGTCGAACACGTCGTCGTACGGCGGGAAGTCGGCGAGCAGGCCCTCGGAGGACTGTTCGCCGCTCGGCACCAGTTCGGGGTTGATGCCGAACGAGCGCACCTTCTCCGCGGTGGCCTCGCCGACGCAGGCGATCTTCACACCGGAGAACGCGCGAGCGTCGAGGCCGAACTCGGCGAACTTCTCCCACACCGCGCGAACCGCGTTGGTGGAGGTGAACACGACCCACTGGTAGCGGCCGTCGACCAGGCCCTTCACGGCCCGTTCCATCTGGGCGGGGCTGCGCGGCGGCTCCACCGCGATGGTCGGCACCTCGATCGGGATCGCGCCGTGGGTGACGAGCCGTTCGCTCATCTCCCCCGCCTGATCCTTGGTGCGCGGAACCAGCACGGTCCAGCCGTAGAGGGCCCGCGATTCCCACCACGACATCTTGGCGCGCTTGTCGACTTCCTTGCCGACGGTGACCACCAGCGGCCCGACCAGCTCGGAGGCGGCGTTGTTCAGCGAGGCGAGGGTGGCCTCGATGGTGCGCTGCTGACGGGTGGTGCCGCGCACGGTCACCGCGACCGGAGTCTGCGGAGCCAGACCGTGTTCCACCAGCGCGCTGGCGGTCTCGGCCAGGTGGCCGGAGGTGGCGTGCAGGACCAGCGGGCCAGGGGCTGCGGCCAGCGCCGACCAGTCGACCTCGCCGCGCACATCGGCCTCGGTGTGCCCGGAGCCGAGCGCGATGCCCGCGTAGCTGGGCACGGCCGAACCGTTGGGCAGGCCCGGCAGCACCTCGAACACCATGTGCGAACGGGTGACGGCGTTGACTTCGCTGATCACCGAATCGGTGGTCAGCGGGTCGCCGGTGACGATGCGCACCACGTCGTGGCCGTTGCGGGCCTCGGCGATCAGCGTCTTGGCCACCTCGGCGGGTTCGCCGAGGGCGGGCCGCACGTCGACCGGGCTCACGCCGTTCTCGTCCGCCTCGTGGGCGATACCGATCAGGGCGAGCACGCCCTTGTCGACATCGGGGTCGGTGAACGCCAGCATCGCCCGCTCGAGCACCTCACGGGCGCGCACGGTCAGCAGGGCCGGGTCGCCTGGGCCGGATCCGACGAAAAGGATCCGCCCTGGTTGCTTCTTGGTAGCTCGGCTGCTGCTCATCGGTTGTTCTCCATCGGGCTGGAATTAGTGAAGTCGGTGGGTGCCGGTTCGTCTGTGACGCTCAGCAATGCGCGAGCACCCAGGTCCAGCAGTTCGCGCGCCAACGTGCGACCGAGTTCGGCCGCGTCTTTCGGCGCGCCGACGATCGAGGCGCGCAAGACGTCGGAGCCGTCGATCGCGGCGGCACAGGCGCGCAGCGAGAGTTCGTCGAAGATCCGGCCGTCCTCGTCGATCGACTCGACGATCTCGGCGAGCGCTCCGATCGGCGCGGTGCAGCCTGCCTCGAGCTCACCGAGCAGCGAACGCTCGGCGAGCACTGCGGCTCTGGTCGCGGCATCGTCCAGACCGGCGAGTACCTCGATCAATTGCGGGTCGTCACTGCGGCATTCGACCGCCAGAGCACCCTGCGAGGGGGCGGGCAACATCTGCACCGGCTCGAGCGACTCGGTGATCTCGTCGGTGCGCCCGATCCGGCACAGGCCGGCGCGGGCGATGACGATGGCATCGAGTTCGCCCTCGCTCACCTTGCGCAGGCGCGAGTCGATATTGCCGCGCAGCGGAAGGATGTCGAGGCCGAGACCGAGCGCGCGCAACTGCGCGGCGCGGCGCGGGGCCGAGGTGCCGACGCGGGCACCGGCGGGTAGTTCGCCGAGGACAAGGCCGTCGCGAGCCACCAGCGCATCGCGCGGGTCCTCGCGCGGCGGGATCGCGGCGATGGTGAAGCGCGGGTCCTGCGCGGTGGGGAGGTCTTTATAGGAGTGCACCGCGATGTCGATACCGCCCGCGGCGAGCTCGTCGCGCAGCGCGGAGGTGAACACCCCGACACCGATCTTCTGCACCGGATCCGACGACAGGTCGCCCGGTGTCTTGATGACCACCAGTTCGGCGGGCTGGCCCGCCGCGATCAGCGCATCCCGGATGGTGCCCGCCTGTGTCAGCGCGAGCAGGCTGCCGCGCGTGCCGATCCGCCACGGCGCACTGCTGCTGCCTGCGGTCACGGTGTCCTCTTCCTGCACTGTCGTGGTCATGCGGTTTCCTCCTGCGCATGCCCGAGCGGCGCTGCGTGGTTTCGCATACTGCCTGTGTCGGGTCTTGACTCGGTCAAGCGTGACGGCCCGTCGCCGAAGTGGCCTGCGGTGAAATCGTCGGCCAGCGCAGCCTCTGCCGCGGCGACCTCCATCGGTGCGGCAACCGCTTGTACCGCACCCGGTTTCAGTTCGAACAGCTCACGCAACGCCTCGGCGTAGCTGTCGCCGCCCGGGGTCGATGCCAGCTGCTTCACGCGCACGGTCGGCGCGTGCAGCAGCTTGTCGACGACGCGGCGCACGGTGCGCGCCACCTCGTCGCGGGCCGGGTCGGCCAGGTCGGGCAGCCGCGAATCGAGGCGGAGCAGTTCGGCCTCCACCACGTCGGCGGCCCGCTGACGCAGCGCGGCCACCGTGGGGGTGACCTCCGCCATGCGTTGCCCGGCAAGGTATTTGGCGAGTTCGTCGGCGACGATGAGGCGCGCGGCGGCGGTGTCGTCGGCCGCGGCACCCGCGGCCGGATCGCGCTGCAGCGATTCGATATCGATGACGGCGACACCCGGCAGGCCTGCGACAGCGTGCTCGACGTCGCGGGGTAGGCCGAGATCGCAGAAGACCAAAGGACGTTCGGCGGCTTCGGTGCGCGCCCGGCCCGCGAGCGCGCGATGAGTGTCGGCCAAGGTCACCACGGACCCGACCGCGCCGGTACAGGTGATCACGATGTCGGTGCCCGCCATGGCCTCGGTGAGCCGCGACATCTCGACCGCCTCGGCGTCGACACCGTGCATGGTGCGCCCGGTTTCGGCGAGCCGCTGTGCGCGTTCGAGGGTCCGGTTGACGACGATGATGCGCCCGATCCCGGCCCGCGACAGATGCGCGACAGCCAGCCCGCCCATCGCACCCGCACCGACGACGACCGCGGTCCGCCCGGCGAGATCGCCGACCACACCACGCGCCCGATCCAGCGCCACCGACACCACCGACGCACCGGCCCGGTCGATCCCGGTCTCCGAATGCACCCGCTTGCCGACCCGCAACCCGTGCTGGGCCAACTCGTGCAGTGTGCGCCCGACCGCCTGCTGACCGTCGGCGCTGGCGTAGGCACTGCGGATCTGGCTGAGCACCTGCTGCTCGCCGACGACCATCGAGTCCAGACCGCTGGCCACCGCGAACAGATGCTCGGCCGCGGCCTCGCTGTAGCGCACGTAGGCGTGCTTGGTGAGATCGCCGAGCGGTAGCCCGGAGTGCTTGGTGAGCAGCTCGCTCACCTCACCGAGGCCGCCGTGGAAGGCGTCGACGACCGCGTAGACCTCGACCCGGTTACAGGTGGAGACGATCATCGCCTCGGACACATGGCTCGAGGAGAGCAGCCGATCCACCAGTTTCGGCCGGTCGGCCTCACTGATGGCGACCTTCTCCAGCACCGATACCGGGGCGCTCCGATGCGAAATCCCGACCAGCAGCACACTCATGCCCGCACCTCACCGTGTCGCTGATTCGCTCGCCGACGCTCGCTCATGGCGTGATCACCGATCCCTTGGTGCTTGGCTCCGTTGCCGAGTGGGGGGTTGCCGAATGCGGCGCGGTGCGACGCGACGGCCTGCCGCGAGCCGGTTCGACCGGCGCGGCATGCGTGAGGTGGTTCGGCGGCGGCACCCGGCGCGCGATGCGGCCGGAGCCCACCTGGGCGATCTCGGGCGCGTCGTTGCGGGCGGCGTCGAACGACAGCATCTGCAGTTCCATCGCCAGGTCGACGCGGCGAACCTGCACATGGGCGGGCGCGCGCAGTTCCAGCGGCGCGAAGCTCAGAATCGACGGCAGTCCGGCGTCGACGAGCCGATCGCACACGTCCTGGGCGGCCTCGTCGGGCACGGCCACCACGGCGATCGTCGGCGCCAGCGCCGGAATCTGGGCGGTCAGCAGCTCGACATCGCGCACGACGAGACCGGCGTACGACTGACCGATCACCGCCGGGTCGTTGTCGAAGATCCCGACCACGGTGAAGCCTCGTACCCCGAATCCGCCGTAACCGACCAGAGCGCGGCCCAGATTGCCCGCGCCGATCAGCACTACCCGATGTCCCTGCGACAGTCCGAGCACATCTTCGATCCTGGTGCGCAACTTGGCTACGTCATAGCCGACACCCCGCACACCGTTGGGTCCGAGGAAGGAAAGATCCTTGCGCAGCTTCGCCGAATTGACACCCGCCGCGACAGCGAGTTCCTCACTCGATACGATGGCAACACCGGAGTCGGCCAAGCCGGCGAGAACCCGGAGATAGGTAGCCAGACGAGTCACCGTGGCCTGCGGGATGTCCCGCACGAGAGCCTTGCCGGAGACGCCACTCGGCGTCTCGTGCTGCTCTGTCACGTCGTCGGCTCCTCGTTCCGGGCCTGATCACGGTCCGGTTCCTCTGTTCGTTCACCGGTGTGGGTCGCTGCGATGTCGAGAGCGCGACCGGTGCCATAGGGGCGGTACAAACCCGGCCACCGCCGCCGCGTAGTGCGGCGGTGCGGATTGCGTGTCACCACCGTAACCGCTTGTGCAGGCGTTCACAAAGTCGGTGAATTCGGCCTCATTTTCCGTCGCGACCAGCGATCCGGCTCAGGTCCGCCCGTAAACGGGGCTCATCGACGTCGAAATAGCTGTGTTCACGGCCGTTCAACAGGACCACCGGCAGTCGATCACCGTATTCGGCGCGCAATCCCGGGTCGCTGACCACGGCTTCGTCGACGTCGACGGTCGCCACCGGGAGACCGAAATCACCACAGATCGTCTGTAATTGCGACAGTGCCGTGGTGCACATGCCGCAACCTGCGCGGGTCAACAGGGTCACCGTCGGTGTGGGATCAGTCATGAGCCCTATTTAATCCCCCGGGCACTCAGCGAGTTGTCGGTGCCGCCGGTTACTGTGGACATGGTTCGCGCGACTAGCGGAGGGTACTGGTGCCGGAACGTTCGAAGGTGACTAGGTCCGGATTCGTCGCAGGGCGATTCGGGGAGTTCCCTGCGCGGTGGCAACCGAGCCGCCTCGGTCAGGAACTGCAGGAACAGTTCGCACGGCTGCCTCGCAGCCCGTTCGGGCCGAGCGAGGAAGAGCTGCGCGCCAATCTGGCCGGTGAGGCCAGCGCCGACGCCGCGCTCGAGCTCCACGATGCCGAGCTCGCCGAGCAGGGCACCGACGCCGGTCCCGAGGTCCCTCGCGACCTCACCGCCGCGGCGTTCTTCGATGTCGACAACACCCTCGTGCAGGGTGCCTCGATCGTGCACTTCGCCCGTGGCCTGGCCGCGCGCAAGTACTTCAAGACCTCCGACCTGGTCGATGTCGCCTGGAAGCAGGTGAAGTTCCGGGTCACCGGCAAGGAGAACTCCTCGGACATGGTCTCGGGCCGGGAGAAGGCGCTCAGCTTCATCGCGGGCCGCCCCACCGCCGAACTCGCCGCGCTCGGCGAGGAAATCTACGACGAGATCATCGCCGACAAGATCTGGCCCGGCACCCGCGCGCTCGCCCAGATGCACCTCGATGCGGGCCAGCAGGTCTGGCTGGTCACCGCCACCCCGGTCGAACTGGCCAACGTGATCGCCAAACGCCTCGGCCTGACCGGCGCGCTCGGCACGGTCGCCGAAAGTGTCGACGGCAAGTTCACGGGTCGCCTGGTCGGCGACATCCTGCACGGCCTCGGCAAAGCACACGCCGTACGCACCCTCGCCGTCCGCGAAGGCCTCAACCTCAAGCGCTGCACCGCCTACTCCGACAGCCACAACGACGTCCCGATGCTGTCACTGGTCGGCACCGCCGTAGCCATCAACCCCGACTCCGACCTGCGCGAAGTAGCGAAGAACCGAGGCTGGGAAATCCGCGACTTCCGCACCGGCCGCAAAGCAGCCAAGATCGGCGTCCCCACCGCCCTAGCCTTGGGCGCAGCAGGCGGCGCGGTAGCAGCAGTAGTAGCCCGCCACCGCGAACACTGACCGTGCCGCCCGTCGGCCCCCCGGCACCCCGCACACTCGCAGCCCTACCCACGCGACCAGCGAGCCCCGCACCCCAGACCACTGCCCCGCGCTACCAGCGCGCACCACACCCCTGATCCGCCATGACCGCACAACCCAACCCCCACCTGCGACCCATAGGGAGCAGCGGCCACGAAGTGGCCGGTCGCGGCCGGGTCGCCGGTTAGGCGCCGGTGCGTAGGCGACGAAGGAGCAAGCACCGGCGCC